>NZ_JAIUKB010000089.1:0-58422 GCF_020176785.1 Saccharopolyspora sp. 6V
TCGTGCGCGGCGACTTCGTCGAGGTGATCCGGGATTCTCCGTGGCCGGAATGAGCCCCGGAGGAACGCCACGGGCCGGGGGGGCCCCCCGGGGCCCCCCCCCCGTTGTCGTTCCGCCTCCTGCGCGTGATCCACATCGGCTAGGGTCGGCGCCCATCGGCGGCCCGGGTGGGTCCGGGCGGGCACCGCGGAGGGACGGATGGACGACGCGGCTCCGAAGCTGCTGGGCGGGCGGTACCGGCTGGGCAGGCGCCTGGGACGCGGCGGCATGTCCGTCGTCTACCGCGCGGGGGGCACCCGGCTGGGGCGACCGGTCGCGGTGAAGATCTTCCGCTCCGACGCGGACGAAGCCTCCCGGCGGCGCTTCGAGGACGAGGCGCGGCTGCTGGCGCGGCTGAGCCACCCCGGTCTGGTGGCCGTGCACGACGCGGGCGCCGAGTCCGGCGACGGCGATCCGTACCTCGTCATGCAGCTCGTCGAAGGCCGGACCCTCAGCGCCGCCCTGCGGGCGGGCGCGTTCGAGACCGAGCAGGTCGTGGAGCTGGGCCGGCGGCTGGCCGAGGTGCTGGCCCACGTGCACGCCAACGGGATCGTGCACCGAGACGTGAAGCCCTCCAACGTGCTCATCACCGACGAAGGGCGGGTCTTCCTCGCCGACTTCGGCATCTCGCGGCTCGTGCACGCCGTGGGGCGGGTGACCGACTCGGGCGTGATCATGGGCTCCGCGCACTACATGGCGCCCGAGCAGGTGCGCGACGAGGACGTCGACCACGCCGCGGACGTGTACGCGCTCGGGCTCGTGCTGCTGGAGTGCGCCACCGGGCGCGCCGAGTACGACGGCACCAAGACCGAGGCCGCGGTGGCCCGGCTGACCCGCGAACCCCGCATCCCGGACTGGCTGCCGGACCCGCTCGCCGAGGTGCTGCCGGCCATGACGGCGTACGACCCGGAGCGGCGGCCCTCCGCCGCGCGCTGCGCGCGGCTGCTCGCCGCCGGAACCGCGGAGACCGGGGGCGGCGGGGACACCGCTGCCATCGCGGACACCGCCGCCACGGGGGACGCGGGCACCCCCGTGGGCACCTCGGACGCGGTGGTGCCGCGACGGGACTCCGCCGACACCGCGGAGCACGGCGCGGACCCCGTCCCGCCGCGCCCGCGCCGCCGGCGCGCGCTCCTGCTCGGCACTGCGGGCCTGCTGCTCCTGCTGCTCGGTGGCGCCGCCCTGCTGGTCCCCGGGGCGGACGTCCCGGACCGGCCGGTGCTCCCGCCCGAATCCGGGCCGCCCGGCGCGGAGCGGCTGCCCGCGGACCTCGCGGACCTGGACGGGCTGGTGCGCGGATGAAGCGTGCGATGTGGACGGTGCCCGCGCTGCTGCTCGCCTCCTGCGGCGCCCCGGCGCCGCCGATGGCGCCCGAGGTGCGCGCGGACCTGCTGGCGGCGGTCGCCGAGGTCCGGGACGCCGCGCAGCGCCACGACTGGACCGCCGCCGAGGACGCGCTCGCCGCGCTCACCCGGGAGATCGCCGCCGCGCAGGCCACCGGCGGGCTCGACGCCGCCTACGCGCACGACCTGCTCGCGGCCGCCGACCGGATCGCCGCCGACGTCGCCACCTTCCCGGAACCCGAACCGCCCGCCCCGGTCGTCGTCACCGTGCCGGGGCCGCCGGTGCCCGTTCCCCAGGAGCCACCGCCGGGGACCGCGGTGCCGCCGCCGGTGCCCGCGCCTCCGCCGCCCGCCCTCGGCGACGTGATCGAGGCCGTGATCGACGCCGCGGACCGCGATGCCGACGGGGACGACGACGGCTCGCCGGGGAAGGACGAGAGCGGTTCCGGGGACGGGCGGGGCTCCACCGGCAACGGACGGGGTTCGACCGGGAACGGGCAGGGCTCCACCGGCAACGGCGAGGGTGCCACCGGCAACGGGCAGGGCTCCGGCGACGACCGGAGCGAGTCCAGGGGTGGCGGGGGAGCCACCGGGAACGGTCGGGGCGGCTGACCGGTCATCTCCGCCGCGCGGCCCCTCGTGCGGCCTGCTGGGGAGCCGGGAGGGCGCGCGGCACGCCGCTGTCGGGGCTCATCGGTGCGTCCTTCGCGAAGTGGGGCGGGGGCGAGCGCGCACCACCGGGACGACCTGAGGTGACGCGCTCCGATCAAGATCATTTCATTGCCCCGCCGGACGCCCGCCGCGGGGCTCGGGACGGGTGATCGGGAACCGCCGCCGCCGAGTCCGGCTCGGGATCGGTGGCGAGAACGGACCGAACCGGCCGGTAGGTCTTGATCGACTTCGTCGGGACGTGGTATCGGTCTCGCTGTGACCTGCGCGGACGACCCCCGTGTCGCTCAACCGCCCGGAAATCGGACAGATCGGAAGAGTTTTCTGCCAGGTTAGTGCACTTCAGCGCCATTGTTGGTAGTAGTTGCAGCGGCCCCAGTGCTCGTGCACCCCTTGTACGCGCCGCCCCCGGGGTCAGGCGGCGGGATCTTCCCCCGGAACGCCCGCTCGACAAGCCGGACCCGCGTGGAACCCGGTGGGCGGGACTCGGTACCGTCGCCGCACCGATCAAGAGAAACCCCACATCACGGAGGACATGGTGGCCCTTCCCCAGCTGACCGAGGAGCAGCGGGCAGCAGCTTTGGAAAAGGCGGCTGCCGCCCGTCGCGCCCGAGCCGAGCTCAAAGAGCGCCTCAAGCGCGGTGGAACCAGCCTGGCAGAGGTCCTGGACACCGCCGACAACGACGAGGTCTTGGGCAAGATGAAGGTGTCCGCGCTGCTTGAGGCCCTTCCCGGCGTGGGCAAGGTCCGCGCTCAGCAGATCATGGAGCGGCTGGAGATCGCGAACAGCCGCCGGCTCCGCGGGCTGGGTGAGCGTCAGCGCAAGGCGCTGCTCACCGAGTTCGCCGCCGAGTGATCGACACCCGTACCGGTGTCGAGCCGGGGTCGGTCCGCCAGGACGGGCCCCGGCTCACCGTCGTCTCCGGTCCTTCCGGCGTCGGCAAGTCCAGCGTCTTGAACGAACTGCGCGAACGGGCACCGGAGATCTACTTCAGCGTTTCGGTGACCACTCGCCGCCCCCGGGCGGGCGAGGTGGACGGCGCGCACTATCACTTCGTCGGCGTCTCCGAGTTCGAGCGGATGGTCGCCGCGGGCGAGCTGCTCGAACACGCGCGGTACGCGGGCAACTGCTACGGCACTCCCCGCGGCCCCGTCGAGGACGCGCTCGCCGCGGGCCGGGACGCCGTGCTGGAGATCGAACTGCAAGGAGCCCGGCAGGTCCGCCGGTCGATGCCGGAGGCGCGGCTCGTGATGCTGCTGCCGCCGTCCTGGGAAGAGCTCGTGCAGCGCCTCACCGGCCGCGGCACCGAGGATCCCGAGGTGGTCGAGGCCCGGCTGCGCACCGCGCGCGAGGAGCTGGCCGCCGAACCGGAGTTCGACGACACCGTGGTCAACGCCGACGTGCGGTCGGCGACCAGCGAATTGATACGATTGGTGACCGGTCGCCGGGTCTGAGCCCCGCGCTCGGACGCCGGGTCGGCGCCCGCCGCCAGCCACCGCTGTCCACGCACCGGCGTCCACCGCCTTCTTCGTTCAGAGCAGGAGCCACCACGTGACCACCCCCAACGCGCTCGCCGCCCTCAACAGCCGGTCCTCGCTGACCTCCCCCGAGGGCATCACCAGCCCGCCGATCGACGACCTGCTCGAGCAGGTCAGCTCGAAGTACGCGCTGGCGATCTACTCGGCCAAGCGCGCCCGCCAGATCAACGACTACTACGCCCAGCTCGGCGAGGGCCTGCTGGAGTACGTCGGCCCGCTGGTGGAGCCGGGCCCGCGGGAGAAGCCGCTGTCCATCGCGCTGCGCGAGATCCACGCCGGCGTGCTGGAACACACCGAAGGCGAGTGAGCCGAGAAGTCCCGTGACTCAGCAACCTTCCGGGGAGCGCCCGCGGGTCGTGCTCGGCGTCAGCGGTGGCATCGCCGCCTACAAGGCGTGCGAAGTGCTGCGGCGGTTCACCGAATCCGGCCACGACGTGCGGGTGGTGCCCACCGAGGCGGCGTTGCACTTCGTCGGCGCCGCGACCTTCGAGGCGCTGTCCGGGCACCCGGTGCGGACCGGCGTGTTCACCGACGTCGACCAGGTCCAGCACGTCCGGCTCGGCCAGGAAGCCGATCTCGTCGTCGTCGCGCCGGCCACCGCGGACCTGCTCGCGCGGGCCGCGCACGGCCTCGCCGACGACCTGCTGACCTCGACGCTGCTCACGGCCCGTTGCCCGGTGCTGGTGGTGCCCGCGATGCACACCGAGATGTGGGAGCACCCGGCGACGCGGCAGAACGTGGCCACGTTGCGGGCCAGGGGAGTGGTGGTCGCGGAACCGGCCAGCGGTCGGCTCACCGGCAAGGACACCGGCAAGGGCCGATTGCCGGACCCGGTGGAGATCGTCGACCTGGGCAGGTTGCTGCTGTCCTCGGCCGCGGCGCTGCCGCGGGACTTGGAAGGCCGCCGCGTGGTGATCTCCGCGGGCGGTACCCGGGAACCCCTCGACCCGGTGCGCTACCTGGGCAACCGCTCCTCGGGGCGGCAGGGCTACGCGCTGGCCCGGGTGGCCGCGCACCGCGGCGCCGAGGTGGTGCTCGTCTCCGCGCACACCGCCGACCTGGTGGAACCGGCCGGGGTGCGGGTGGTGCACGTGGGCACCGCGGAGCAGCTGCGCGAGGCGGTGCTCACCGAGGCGGACGGGGCGGACGCGGTCGTGATGGCCGCCGCCGTCGCCGACTTCCGGCCGGTGGACCTCGCCGAGCACAAGATCAAGAAGGTGGACGCGGATCCGCCGCCGGTGAAGCTGACCCGGAACCCGGACATCCTCGCCGAGCTCGTCGAGCGGCGCCGCGACGGCCGGATCCAGGTCGGCGCGGTCGTCGGCTTCGCCGCCGAGACCGGCGATCCGGACACGACGGTCCTCGAACACGGCCGCCGCAAGCTCGGCCGCAAGGGCTGCGACCTGCTCGTGGTCAACGCGGTCGGTGACGGCAAGGCCTTCGAGATGGAGGACAACGCGGGCTGGCTGCTGTCCACCGACGGCACCGAGACACCGCTACCGCACGGCGCGAAGTCCCTGCTCTCGGCCCGGCTGTGGGATGCTGTGACGCGGCGGTTCGAGCAGGGCTGAGCCCGGGCCGCACCCGTTCCCAGGGGGTGGACCGTGCGGCGGCTGTTCACCAGCGAATCGGTGACCGAAGGTCATCCGGACAAGGTGTGCGACGCGATCAGCGACGCGGTGCTCGACGCGCTGCTCGCCCAGGACCCGCTCTCCCGCGTGGCGGTCGAGGCGATGGTCACCACCGGGCAGGTGCACGTGGTCGGCGAGATCACCACCGAGGCCTACGTGGACATCCCGGGCCTGGTGCGGCGGCGGGTGCTGGAGATCGGCTACGACTCCTCGGCGAAGGGCTTCGACGGGAACTCCTGCGGGGTGAACGTCGCCATCGACGCGCAATCCCCGGACATCGCCCGCGGCGTGGCGCGGGGCTACGAGTCCCGGGTGCGGGGCGTCGACGACGAGGTGGCCCGCCAGGGAGCGGGGGATCAGGGGATCATGTTCGGCTACGCCTGCGACGAGACCCCGGAGCGGCTGCCGGTGCCGATCGCGCTGGCGCACCGGCTGGCCCGGCGGCTGGCCGCGGTGCGCAAGGACGGGCTGCTGCCGCACCTGCGCCCGGACGGCAAGACGCAGGTGACCATCGCCTACGACGGGGACCGGCCGGTGGCCCTGGACACCGCGGTGCTCTCCGCGCAGCACGCGGACGGCGTGGACGAGGCGCGGATCGACGCGGAGCTGCGGGAACTGGTGCTCGGCCCCGAGCTGGCCGCGCTGGACCTGGACGTCTCGGCGGCGCGGACGCTGGTGAACCCGACGGGCCGGTTCGTGCTCGGCGGGCCGATGGGCGACGCCGGGCTCACCGGGCGCAAGATCGTGGTGGACACCTACGGCGGGGCGGCCCGGCACGGCGGCGGCGCCTTCTCCGGCAAAGATCCGTCCAAAGTGGATCGATCTGGCGCTTACGCGATGCGCTGGGTCGCGACCAACGTGGTCGCCGCCGGGCTCGCCCGGCGCATCGAGGTCCAGGTGGCCTACGCGATCGGCACCGCGGCGCCGGTCGGGCTGTTCGTGGAGACCTTCGGCACCGAATCCGTTGCCCCGCAACGGATCCGGGCCGCCATCGATGCCGTCTTCGACCTGCGCCCCGCGGCGATCATCCGCGACCTCGGGCTGTTGCGGGTCCGCTACGCGCCCACCGCCGCGTACGGCCACTTCGGACGGACCGACGTCGAGTTCCCCTGGGAGCGCGCCGACCGGGCCGACGCGCTGCGCGCCGCCATCTGATCAATCCCAGCCGTGCACCGAGAACGCGGGACCGCCGCCCAGCGCGCGCAGGCCCACCGCCGCGTACCCGATCATCGGCTCCGGCAGCGCGTCCAGCTCGAACCAGCCGAGCTCGTGGCACTTCTCCGGCTCCCGGTTCACCGGCTCGCCGGACCAGCGCGAGGTGCGGAAGAAGAAGCCGAACCGCGGCTCCTGGCCCGGCCCGGTGATGTGCACCGAGTGCACGTGCACCAGGTCGGCCGGGTCGATCCGCACCCCGACCTCCTCATCGGCCTCCCGCACCGCGGCCGAGAGCACGTCCTCGCCCGCGTCCACCTTGCCGGACGGCAGGTGCCAGCAACCGTCGAAGGCGTCCCCGCGGCGCTTGCTCAGCAGCACGCGTGAGCCGCGGAGCAGCGCGACGTGGGCGTCGACGAGATGGCGGTCGGGCATGCGCGCGGATCCTCACCGTCGGGCGGAGAACGAGCCCCGAGCCTACGAGGCGGACGTGAGCACCGACATGTCGCGGGCCGTCCGGAGCGGTCGGTGTGCCACCATTCCAGGCGGAAGAAGAACGGCTGGCGAGGAGGAGACGGTTCGATGTGCGGTGGTCAACGCCATAGCGGGTTCCGCCCGCAGCGCGTCGCGGGTGGAACGCCCCGCCGCCCCGCCTGAACCGGGGCCGTCCCGCACCACCGAATCCGCAAAGGAACCACCATGCTCCGGGTCGCCGTGCCCAACAAGGGATCGTTGAGCGGTCCCGCCATCCAGTTGCTCTCCGACGCGGGCTACCGCGTGCACCGCGAGCACAAGGCGCTGTTCGCCACCGACACGGCCAACGACGTCCAGTTCGTCTTCCTGCGGCCCACCGACATCGCCCGCACCGTCGGGAGCGGGGTGCTCGACGTCGGCATCACCGGCCAGGACCTGTTGCAGGCGGCCGGAACCGACGTGAGCACGACCGAACTGCTGCCGCTGGACTTCGGGGTGTCGCGGTTCTTCTTCGCCGCCCCCACCGGGCGGCTCGGTGCGCTGACCGAGCTCGACGGCAAGCGCATCGCCACCTCGTTCGCGCCGCTGGTCTCGGCCGCCGCCGCGGACCTGGGCATCGAGGTGGAGATCATCGAGCTCGACGGCGCGGTGGAGACCGCGGTCGAGCTGGGGCTCGCCGACGCCATCGCGGACGTGGTGGAGACCGGGGCCTCGCTGCGGGAAGCCGGGTTGCAGACCGTCGGCGAACCGATCCTGCGCTCCGAGGCGGTGCTGGTGCGCGGTACCCGCGACCTGCCCGCGGACAGCGAGCAGGCGATCGAGAAGCTGATCCAGCGGCTGCGCGGCGTCCTCATCGCCCGGCAGTACGTGATGATGGACTACAACTGCCCGACCGCGTCCCTGGACGCCGCCCGCAAGATCACGCCGGGCATGGAGGCGCCGACGGTGTCCCCGCTCGACGAGCAGGGCTGGGTGGCGGTGCGGGTGATGGTGCCGCGCCACCAGGCGCAGACGATCATGGATTCGCTGTGGGCGGCCGGCGCCCGCGCCATCCTCGTCACGCCCCTCGAAGCCTGCCGCCTCTGATCCCGGTCGGGTGAGCGGCCGTCCGGCCACGCCGGTCGGGGCGGCCGCTCGCCTGCGGACTCAGTCCAGCAGCGTGTAGTTCAGGTCCTTGCAGACCCGGCCCAGCGGCACGTCGAGACCCGGGTGCTCCAGCGGCAGCAGCACGTCGGGGGCGTCGGGCAGCGCCGAGGCCGACGGCGGGTCCCACAGGCACAGCGACGGGTTGCCGCCGTCCATCGCCGACCGGTACCAGAGCCCGTCGAGCTCCGGGTAGGCCGCGCGGATGCTGCGCGCCCACGCCTGGGTGCGCTCCTTCGGACCGTTGCTGATCGCCTGGGAGGCGCCGGCGCGGGTCGCCCACAGCCCGGCCAGGTCCAGCAGCCGCAGCGTGCGCCGCGGCCGGAACAGCACCAGGTGCGGTTTGCGGGTGCGGCGGTCCACCGTGGAGGTGGCCTGGAAGACCTCGGCGATGCAGGTGCGCACCGACAGCGAGAAGTACAGCACCCCGTGCTCGCGGGTGACCGTCGGCCCGCCCTGGGTGTTGGGCAGGTGCGGGTCGAAGCGGGCGTGCGGCAGCGGTCCGGCGTAGCGGAAGCTGTCCCACTGCTGCGGGTGGTTGCCGCCGGAGGTGAACACCCGGGCGAGCCGGGTTCCCGCGGGCACCGCGATCACGTCCTCGGTGCGGCGCAGCATCGCCTGCAGTACCGCAGGCGCCGGCGGCTGGGGGAGTCTTGCCAACTGGTGTCCTGGTGGGTTCGCGGTGCGGGGCCGGTCAGGCCGGGGTGCCGATCGCCGAGGCGAGGTCGGCGACGCGGCGCGCGCTGCCGCCCGCGAGCAGCCACTCGCGCGGGCTGACGGGGCGGTCGCCGAGCTCCAGGTCGTCCTGCGCGGTCGTCATGAACTTCGCGAGCACCAGCGCGGGCTGGTCCTGCGGCATGCCGGCGAGCACCGTCTCCAGGCCGGGGAGCACGTCGTCGTCGCTGAACTGCCAGGCGGGCAGCCGCCAGCCGCCGCGGTCCTTCCAGCCGATGAGCCGTCCGTCGCCGATGCGGTGCCGGATGCGGCTGGAGTCCACGCCGATGCGCTCGGCGGCCTGGTTGACCGACAGCGCGGTATCGCGCAGCACGGCCTGCTCGGCTACCGTGCGGGCGCGCGGATCGGTCTCGTCGGTGGCCAGCGGTGCGAGGTCGAGCCCGGCTTCCGCGAGGGCTTCGCGCTCGGCGGTGGTGAAGTGCGCTGAAGGATCGACCTGCGGCGTGATGAGCCGCTTCGCTGCGTCTTCCACGAGCGAGAGGAATTCGTTGGCGGTGACCCGCAGTCCTGCCCGGGCCAGGATGGTCTCCAGCGCGACTGTCATGTCTCCAGCGTAGCGCGTTCTGGGCCAAACGTGTGCGCGATCGTGCGCTCCGCAATGGTGAATCACCATATGTAGCAGGCGTGTCGCACAGCGTGCCGCGTCCATCCGGCTGACGGAGGACCCGGGCGAACCTATCGGGCGATGTGGCGGTTCCGGCGGAAAATCCTCGCCCGGAACTGGAAATGATCTCCGTTTTTGCTGGCGAGTCCGCAGTGGATCAGCCGCGACCGTCTCAGATCGCCGAGCGGGAGCGACTGCGCGAGGTGAAGTCCAGGGCCGGACGGGTGGTTCGGTCGGGTAGTGGGCTGGTCGGGGGTGCGGCCACGGGTGAACGTCGCAGCGGGCGCCCGAGGGCTTGACGGGAACCCGCGGCACGCCGTTCACTGGCCCGTACCGACTGGTCGGTCTTTCGAGTGGGAGCAGTGCATGAGCAAGCGATTCGACGGCCGGGTGGCGATCGTGACCGGCGCCAGCCGCGGCATCGGGCTCGGCATCGCCGAACGCCTGGTGTCCGAAGGCGCCCAGGTCGTCCTCACCGCCCGCAAACCCGAACCCCTGGACGAGGCCGTCGCCGCCCTCGGCGCCGAGCACGCCCGCGGCATCGCCGGCAAGGTGGACGACCCCGACCACCAGGCCGAGGTCGTCGAGCGGACCCTCGCCGACCACGGCCGCATCGACGTCCTGGTCAACAACGCGGGCATCAACCCCGCCTACGGGCCGGTCATCGACGTCGAACCGGGGGTGGCGCGCAAGACCTTCGAGGTCAACGTGCTCTCCGCGCTGACCTGGACGCAGCGGGTGCACCGGGCGTGGATGGCCGAGCACGGCGGTTCGGTGCTCAACGTGTCCTCCGTCGCGGGTCATCGACCCTCGCCGGGCATCGGCTACTACGGCGCGACGAAGGCGATGCTGTCGCTGCTGACCCAGCAGCTCGGCGTCGAACTGGCGCCGAACGTGCGGGTCAACGCCGTGGCGCCCGCCGTGGTGAAGACCCGCTTCGCGACCGCGCTCTACGCCGAGGACGAGGAGGGCGTCACCGGGGCCTACCCGCTCAAGCGGCTCGGCGAGCCGGCCGACATCGGCGCCGCCGCCGCGTACCTGCTCTCCGACGAGGCCTCCTGGATCACCGGGCAGGTGCTCACCCTCGACGGCGGGCTCACCCTCACCGGAGGCGTGTGATGCGGCTGGACGGGGCGGTCGCGGTCGTCACCGGCGGTGGCAACGGCATCGGTGCGGCGCTGTGCCGCCGGTTCGCGGGCGAGGGCGCGTCCGTCGTGGTCAACGACCTCGACGCCGCCGCGGCACGCTCGGTCGCCGCCGAGATCGGCGGGCTCGCCGTGCCGGGGGACGCCGCGACCGAGGACGGCGTCGCCGAACTCGTCGGCACCGCCACCGAGCGGCACGGGCGCATCGACCTGTTCTGCGCCAACGCCGGGGTCGCCGACGAGGGCGGGCCGGAGGCGCCGGAAGCGGCGTGGGCCCGCTCGATGGAGGTCAACGTCATGGCGCACGTGCGGGCCGCGCGGGCGCTGCTGCCGCAGTGGCTGGAGCGCGGCGAAGGCCGGTTCCTGGCCACCGTCTCGGCCGCCGGGCTGCTCACCATGCTCGGCTCCGCGCCGTACTCGGTGAGCAAGCACGCCGCGCTGGCCTTCGCCGAGTGGATGGCGATCACCTACGCCGACCGCGGGATCGTGGTGCAGGCGCTGTGCCCGCAGGGCGTGCGCACCGACCTGCTCGACGGCACCGGCGAGACCGGCAGGAAGCTGCTCGCGGACGCCGCCATCGAACCGGACCAGGTAGCCGACGACGTGCTGGCCGCGCTCGCCGACGACCGGTTCCTGGTCCTGCCGCACCCCGAGGTCGCCGACTACTACGCGCTGCGCTCCACCGATCCCGCCAAGTGGCACGGCGGCATGCGCAAGCTCCAGCGCGGACTGGACCGATCAGCCGGTCGATAGCCTGGTGGGCGGAGAAGAGGAGGCGCACATGGCCGGCACGGAGGTCCGCACGGCACCGGAGGTCGCCGAGACGGTGCCGCAGCGGTTGCTGGCGGCGGCGACGCGGCTGTTCGCGGAGCACGGGTTCGAAACGACCTCCGTGCAGCAGATCGTGGACGCCGCCGGGGTCACCAAGGGCGCCATGTACCACTACTTCGGCTCCAAGGACGACCTGCTGTACGAGATCTACGCGCGGCTGCTGCGGGTGCAGACCGCGCGGATGGAGCAGGAGGCCGAAGGCGATTCGCCGGTCGCCGAGCGGCTGCACGCCGTCGCCGCCGACGTGGTGGCGACCACCGCGGCCAACCTGGACGACACGGTGATCTTCTTCCGGTCGATGCACCTGCTGCACCCGGACAAGCGCACCGAGGTGCGCGCGCAGCGCCGCCGCTACCACGAGCGGGTGCGGGCGCTGATCGAAGAGGGCCAGGCGGCCGGGGTGTTCCGCGCGGACAAGTCCGCGGAGCTGGTCGTCGACTTCTTCTTCGGCTCCGTGCACCACCTCGGCACCTGGTTCCGGCGGGACGGCGAGCTGACCGGCGAGCAGATCGGCGAGCACTTCGCGGATCTGCTGCTGGCATCCCTGCGGCCATGACCGGTCGCGGGCACGACCGAGGAGCGGCGGTGCTCCTCGATGCGGAGGTGTTGTGTGAAGGCGTGGCGGCTCAACGAGAACGGTGAACCGCAGGACGTGCTCCGGCTCGACGAGGTCGACGACCCGCGGCCGGGTCCGGGGCAGCTGCTGGTGCGGGTGCTGGCGACGCCGGTGAACTTCCCGGACGTGCTGCTGTGCCGCGGCGAGTACCAGATCAAGCCGCCGCTGCCGTTCACCCCGGGCGTGGAGCTGTGCGGCGAGGTCGTCGAGGTCGGCGAGGGCGTCGCGGACTTCAGCCCCGGCGACCGGGTGCTCGGCTCGGCCTCGCTGCCCACCGGCGGGTTCGCGGAGCTGGCGCTGATGGACGCGCCGCGCACCTTCCCGGCTCCGGAGTCGCTGTCCGACGCGGAAGCCGCCTCGCTGTTCATCGGCTACCAGACCGGCCACTTCGGACTGCACCGCCGCGCGAACCTGCGTGCGGGGGAGACGTTG
Organism: Saccharopolyspora sp. 6V; assembly: GCF_020176785.1. NCBI lineage: Bacteria > Bacillati > Actinomycetota > Actinomycetes > Pseudonocardiales > Pseudonocardiaceae > Saccharopolyspora > Saccharopolyspora sp. 6V. The sequence continues at coordinate 12,354 of NZ_JAIUKB010000089.1, forward strand.
CTGGTGCACGCCGCCGCGGGCGGGGTCGGCTCCGCCGCGATCCAGCTCGGCAAGGCCGCCGGGGCGAAGGTGATCGGCGTCGTCGGCGGGCCGCGGAAGGCCGAAGTGGCCGCGGAACTCGGCGCCGACCTGGTGGTGGACCGGCGCAGCGAGGATTTCGTGCCCGTCGTCAAGGAGTTCACCGGTGGCAAGGGCGCCGACGTGGTGTACGACCCGGTGGGCGGCGAGACCTACGCGAAGTCCACCAAGTGCATCGCGTTCGAGGGCCGCATCCTCGTGATCGGCTTCGCAGGCGGCACCATCCCCACGCCCGGGCTGAACCACGCGCTGATCAAGAATTACTCGATCGTGGGCCTGCACTGGGGCCTGTACAACGAGCGGAACCCGCAGCTGGTGGTGGACGCGCACCGGGACCTGACCCGGCTGGCCGATGAGGGGCTGATCCGGCCGCTGATCAGCGAGCGGCTGCCGCTGGACGCGGTCGCCGACGCGGTCCGCCGGGTCGGCGAGGGCAGCACCGTCGGGCGCGTCGCCTACGACGCCGCGGCGAGCTGACCGGAGGCACCTCGACGAGGCCGGTGGCCCGCGGGCACCGGCGGGCGTGGCGACCCGGCGCGCGCGCCGGCGGCCGACGGCGTCGCGATCGACCCGGAACGCTTCACCGCGCGCGGCCGGAGGACTAGGTTCCCCCCCAGCGTCCTCCGGCCGTGCCGGGGAGCCGACCGCCGCCGCGCAGCTGGAGATCGCATGGCCGACACCGCCGCATCCGCGAAGCAGACCCGGCTGGACCGGGTGCTCAACCTCGTCGAACGGGCGGGAAACCGGCTGCCCGAACCGTTCCTGCTGTTCGCCCTGCTGTTCGTGCTCGTCGCCGTGGTCTCCACCGCGGTCGCCGCGTTCGGCGTCTCGGTGCGGATCCCGGGCGCCGCCGAGGACACGCCGGTGCGGGCGGCGCTGTCCGGCGAGGGGCTGCGGTTCCTGTTCACCGAGATGCCGGCGAACTTCATCGGCTTCCCGCCGCTGGAGACCGTCGTCACGATCATGCTCGGGGTGGGGCTGGCCGAGCGGACCGGGCTGCTCACCGCGCTGATCAGGGCCGCGTTCGGCGGGGCACCGCGCTGGGTGCTTCCCTACGCGGTCGGGTTCGTCGGGATCACCTCCAGCGTGATGGCCGACTCCGCGATGATCATCGTGCCGCCGCTGGCCGCGCTCGTGTTCAAGGCGGCGGGCAGGCATCCGGTGGCGGGGCTGCTCGGCGGGTTCGCCGCCGCGGGCGCCGGGTACTCGACCGCGCCGGTGGTGACGAGCCTGGACGCGCTGTTCTCCGGGATCAGCAACGAGGTCGCCTCGATCCTGCCGGACCCGGGTACGACGGTGACGCCGGTGTCGAACTACTACTTCAACGCGGTGTCCTCGATCGTGCTGGCGCTGCTGGCCGGGTTCCTGATCGACCGGATCATCGAGCCGCGGCTGGTGCGGGCCGGGGTGCCGCGGGAGGAGAGCGGGACCGGGACCGGCGGCGAAGCGCCCGAGCAGCTCACCGCCACCCTGTCCGCCGCCGAGCGGCGCGGGCTGTGCTGGGCGGGGATCGCCGCCGCCGTGCTCGTCGTGGCGGTGCTGGCGCTGGTGCTCTGGGCCGGTTCGCCGCTGCGCAACGACGCGGGCGGGTTCCTGCCGGAGTCGCCGCTGCTGGACTCGGTCACCACGCTGATCTTCCTGGCGTTCCTGGTGCCCGGCATCGCGTTCGGCGTGCCGTCCGGGGCGGTCACCGGCGCCGGGGACGTGCCGAAGCTGATGGCGGCGGCGCTGCGGGACCTGACCGGGTTCCTGGTGCTGGCGTTCATGCTCGGCCAGTTCATCGGCCTGTTCAACTGGACGAACCTGGGCGCGGCGCTCGCCGTCGGCGGTGCCGATCTGCTGCGGGCGCTGGGATTGGCGGGTTTCCCGGCGTTCCTCGGGTTCATGGTGCTGGCGTCGGTGCTGAACCTGTTCATCATCTCCGGGTCGAGCCTGTGGACGCTGATGGCGGCGGTGTTCGTGCCGATGTTCGCGCTGCTGGGCTTCGAACCGGGGTTCGCGCAGGCCGCGTTCCGGGTGGGCGACTCGGCGACGCAGATCATGACGCCGCTCAACCCTTACATGATCATTATCCTGGGCTACCTGCGGCGCTACGAACCGCAGGCGGGGCTCGGCACGCTGGTGGCGCGGATGGCGCCGTTCGTGGTGCCGTTCTGGCTGCTGTGGGCCCTGGTGCTGACCTCCTTCTACTTCGCGGACCTGCCGCTGGGGCCGGGCATGGGCATCAGGTTGTGAAGCGCCGCCGCGGGGAACCCTCCGGGCGCACCGTTCCCGGCGGCAGGAGGCGAGCGCGATGCAGCAGGCGGGTGTCCCGGCCCGGATCGAGGTCGTCGAGGTGGGCCCGAGCGACGGATTGCGGCACGAGCGGACCGCGATCGCCGCACCGGACCGCGTCGAGCTCGTCGAACGCGCCCTCGCCGCCGGACTGCGCCGCATCGAGGTCGCGGCGTTCGGCGCGGACTCCGGCGAACCGGAACGGCTGCTGGCGGCGCTGCCCCGGCCGGACGGGGTGCGGTACCTCGCGCTGGTGCTGGACGAACCCGGGCTCGACCGGGCCGCCGTGGCCGGAGTGGACGAGGTGAACGCGATCGTCGCCGCCACCGACGGCCACGCGGCCCGCACCCGGCGCAGCAGCACCGAGCAGGACCTGGCCCGGTGGGCGGAACTCGCCGCCCGCGCGCACCGCCACGGGCTGCGGCCCATCGCCACGATCGCGGTCGCGTTCGGCTGCCCGCTGGAGGGCGAGGTGTCCGCCGAGCACGTGGCCGCGCTGGCGCGCCGGATCGCCGACGCCGGGCCCGCCGAGATCGTGCTCGCCGACACCGCCGGTATCGGCGTGCCCACGCAGGTGGTGCGGGTGCTGGAACGCGTCCGCGAGGAGGCGCCGGGCGTGCCGGTGCGCTGCCACTTCCACAACACCCGCAACACCGGCTACGCGAACGCCGCCACCGCCTTCCTGGAAGGGGTGGCGGCGCTCGACGCGAGCATCGGCGGGATCGGCGGTTCCGCGACCAGGCCCGGGTTCGGCGGCACCATCGCCACCGAGGACCTGGCCTACCTGCTGACGGGAATGGGAGTCCACACCGGACTCGACGCCGACGAGCTCGCCGCCACCGGCACCTGGCTCGGCGAACGGCTGCACCGCGAAGTCCCCGCCATGCTGGGGAAAACTCGTTGATTCGTTACTTCTGCTGCTGAGTGGGTCGGGTGGCGGAACCTCAGCGGGACCCTCGCTGCGGGATCGTTTTCACCGGTGGCTCCGCCACATGAGAAAACGCTGTCCTCGCGAGGGTCCCGCTGAGAACCCGCGGGTGGTCGGTCTGCGTGAGTGGTCTCCGCTCATCGGCTTCGCCGCTGACAGGAAACGGACACGATCCGCGGCGCAGATTCGGAGGACCGATGCCCCGGGATCAGAACAGGACGCGGGTGAGGCCCTGGGCGACGCAGGCCGGCTTCTCCGCGCCGTCGATCTCCACCGTGGACTCGACGGTGAGCTGCACGCCGCCGTCGATCTCGGTGACCTCGGCGAGCCGGGTCCGGGACCGCACCCGCGCCCCGACCCGCACCGGGTTCGGGAACCGCACCTTGTTCAGCCCGTAGTTGATGCCCATCTTCACGTTCTCGAACCGGTAGGTCTGCGCGTTGAGCGCGGACAGCAGGCTCAGCGTGAGGAAGCCGTGCGCGATGGTGCCGCCGAAGGGCCCCTGCTGCGCACGGTCGGTGTCGACGTGGATCCACTGGTGGTCCAGGGTCGCGTCGGCGAACCCGTCCACCTGCTCCTGGGTGATGGTGAGCCAGTCGCTGGTGCCCAGCTCGGACCCGGTGGCCGCGCGGACTTCATCGGCGCTGGTGAACACGCGCATGGTCGCTCCTGTTCGAGGGGTTCTCAGGCGGGGAGGTCGGCGAGTTCCGCGATCCTGGCGCGGTGGCGGTCCGCGGTGCCGAAGGTGAGCTGGGCGCTCTTGGCCCGGCCCAGGTAGAGGTGCACGGGGTGCTCCCAGGTCATGCCGATGCCGCCGTGCAGCTGCAACGATTCCTCGGCGGCGAGCACCGCCAGGTCGGAGCAGTACGCCTGCGCGAGCGCGACGGACAGCTCGGTCTCGCCGTCCGGTTCCTCGCGGGTCAGCGCGTCGGCGGCGGCCCGCGAGGTGGCGCGCGCGGTGCTCACCCCGGACCACAGGTCGGCGAGCCGGTGCTTGACGGCCTGGAACGACCCGATGGCGCGGCCGAACTGGTGCCGGGTCCGCACGTAGTCCACAGTGGAATCGAGGCAGTGCTGGGCGAGGCCGACCTGCTCGGCGGCGAGCACCCCGGCCGCGGTGAGCAACGCCCGGCGCAGCACCGGTTCCGCGTCCGCGGCGATCAGCTCGCCGCGCGCTCCGGACAGCTCCAGGGTGCCGAACCGGCGCGTCAGGTCCAGCGGCGTCACCGGATTCCGCGCGACGCCGGGATCCGACGTGTCCACTGCGTACAGTCCGGTGCCGTCCGGGCCGGTGGCGGGCACCAGCACCAGATCGGCGACCTCCAGGTCGACCACCGCGGTCACCGAGCCGGTCAGCTTCCCGCCCTCGACGCGCACCCCGGACGGGAGCGGCGCGGACGGTGCCGTGGTGAGCCCGACCGCGACCGTCGCCACCCGCGCCCCGGAGGCGATGTCCGGGACCGGGCCGGTCGCCCCCGCCGCGTCGAGCGCGGCCGTGGCCAGCGCGGTCCCGAGGAACGGCACCGGCGCCACCGCCCGGCCGAGCTCCTCGGCGACCACCGCCAGCTCGCGGACCCCGGCGCCCGAACCGCCGGACTCCTCCGGCACCGCCAGCGCGGCCACCCCGAGCTCCCCGGCCAGCGTCCGCCACAGCGCCAGGTCGTAGGGCTCGCCGGATTCGCAGCGGGCGAGCACCGAGCCGATCTCGCAGCGGTCCCGCAGCACGCGACGCACCGCCGCGCGCAGGTCCTCCTCGACCTCGGTGTAGAGCAGGTCGGCGCTCATCGCGGCAGCTCCTTCCACGGCACGTCCTTGTCCGTGCGGATCTCCGGCGGCAACCCGAGGACCCGTTCGGCGATCACGTTGCGCAGCACCTCCGAGGTGCCGCCCTCGATGGAATTGCCCTTCGCCCGCAGGTACCGGTAGCCGGGGCCGCGGCCGGTGAAGTCGACGTTCTCCGGGCGGCGCAACGTCCAGTCGTCGTAGGCGAGGCCTTCCTCGCCGAGCAGTTCCACCTCGAAACCGGAGATCTCCTGGTTCAGCCGGGAGAAGGCCAGCTTCACCGCCGAACCCTCCGGGCCAGGAGTGCCGACCGCCAGCTGCTGGCGCAGCCGCTGCCCGGTGAGCCGGGTCGCCTCCGCCTCCACCCACAGCCGCAGCAGCCGGTCGTGCGCGCCGGGAGTCCGCGCCTCCGGGTGCGCGCGCCACTGCTCGGCCAGCACGCCGATCATGCCGGACTCGCGGCCCGCGCTGCCGCCGCCGATGGCGACCCGCTCGTTCATCAGAGTGCCCATCGCGACCTGCCAGCCCTGGCCGACCTCGCCGAGCCGCTGCGAATCGGGGATGCGCACCCCGTTCAGGAACACCTCGTTGAACTCGGCCTCACCGGTGATCTGGCGCAGCGGCCGCACGTCCACGTTCGGATCGGTCATGTCGCACACGAAGTACGTCAGGCCCTGGTGCTTCGGCACGTCCGGATCGCTGCGGGCCACCAGGATCGCCCACTGCGCGCGGTGCGCGAACGACGTCCACACCTTCTGGCCCTCGACGATCCAGTCGTCGCCGTCGCGCACCGCCCGGGTCGCCAGCGCCGCCAGGTCCGAACCCGCGCCGGGCTCGCTGAACAGCTGGCACCACACCTCCTCGCCCGTCCACAGGGGACGGAGGTAGCGGGCGCGCTGCTCGTCGGTGCCGAAGCGCAGGATCGTCGGCGCCGCCATGCCGAGCCCGATCCCGTTGCGGGACGGGGCGTTGTCCGGTGCGCCGGCGGCGGCGAACTCGGCGTCCACCACCGGTTGCAGCGCCCGCGGCGCGTCCCGGCCGCCGAGGCCCACCGGGTAGTTCACCCACGCGAGCCCGGCGTCGAACCGGGCGCGCAGGAACTCCAGCCGGTCACCGCCGGGATCGTGCTCGGCGAGGAAATCCCGCACCGCGGTGCGCAATTCGTCCGCATCGGTCATCTCAGCACTCCTTCTGCCCCCGGATACCTGAGCAAGCGAACCCCCCGACGAGCGGGTGGACGCCCCGCGAGGCGCCCACCCCGGAACCTCAGTCGCGGGGACCGCCCGCCACGTAGAGGACCTGGCCGGAGACGAAACCGGACCGTTCGTCCAGGAAGAACGACGCCGCGTTCGCGATGTCGTCCGGCTCGCCCGCCCGGCCGACGGGGATGGTGGACACGGCCGCCTTCGAGAAGTCCTCGAAGCTCGCGCCGACCCGCTCCGCCGTCGCCTTCGTCATGTCGGTGGCGATGAACCCGGGTGCGATCGCGTTCGCGGTGACGCCGAACTTGCCGAGCTCGATGGCCAGCGTCTTCGTCAGACCCTGCAACCCGGCCTTCGCCGTCGAGTAGTTCGCCTGCCCGCGGTTGCCCAGCGCGGACGTGCTGGAGAGGTTCACGATGCGGCCCCACCCGGCCTCCACCATGTGCTTCTGCACGGCCCGGCTCATCAGGAACGCACCGCGCAGGTGCACCGACATCACCGTGTCCCAGTCCGAATCGGACATCTTGAACAGCAGGTTGTCCCGCAGCACGCCCGCGTTGTTCACCAGCGCCGTCGGGGCGCCGAGCTCGGTGGCGACCCGGTCCACGGCGGCCGCGACCTGGTCGGCGTCGCTGACGTCCGCGCCCACCGCCAGCGCCTTCCCGCCCGCCGATTCGATCGCCGAGACCGTGTCGGCGCAGGCCTGCTCGTCGAGGTCGATCACCGCGACGGCGAACCCGTCCTGGGCGAGCCGCTTCGCGGTGGCCGCGCCGATTCCGCGGGCGGCGCCGGTGACGATCGCGGTCTTGTTCGACATGGGTGGTTCCCTCACTTCGTCGTCGGGGGAGTTCTTCAGCGGTACTGCTTGAGCTCGCGGCGGGCCAGCGAACGGCGGTGCACCTCGTCCGGACCGTCCACGATGTGCAGCGTGCGGGCGTGCGCGTACAGCGAGGCCAGCGGCGTGTCCTGGCTGACCCCGGCCGCACCGTGCGCCTGGATGGCGCGATCGATGATGGACGTGACCATCTGCGGGACCGCGACCTTGATCGCCTGGATCTCGGTGTGCGCGCCCCGGTTGCCGACGGTGTCCATCAGCCACGCCGTCTTCAACGTCAGCAACCGGTTCGTCTCGATCGCGATGCGCGCATCGGCGATCCACTGCTGCACCACGCCCTGGTCGGCGATCGGGCCGCCGAACGCGGAGCGGGCCAGCGCGCGCCGGCACATCAGCGCCAGCGCGCGTTCGGCCATGCCGATGGCGCGCATGCAGTGGTGGATGCGCCCCGGCCCGAGCCGGGCCTGCGCGATCGCGAAGCCCTCGCCCTCGCCGGAGATGATGTTCTCGGCCGGGACTCGTACGTCCTCGAACACGATCTCGGCGTGCCCGCCGTGGTCGCCGTCGTGGTAGCCGAACACGTGCATCCCGCGCTCGATCCGCACGCCCGGCGTGTCCACCGGCACCAGGATCTGGCTCTGCTGCCGGTGCCGTTCGGCGTCCGGATCGGACTTGCCCATCACGATGAGGATCTTGCAGCGCGGGCTCATCGCCCCCGACGACCACCACTTGCGGCCGTTGATCACGTAGTGGTCGCCGTCGCGCACGATGCGGGTGCCGATGTTCGTGGCGTCCGAGGAGGCCACGTCCGGTTCGGTCATGCAGAACGCGGAGCGGATCTCGCCGTCCAGCAGCGGCCGCAACCAGCGCTCCCGCTGGGCGTCGGTGCCGAACTCGGCCAGCACCTCCATGTTGCCGGTGTCCGGCGCCGAGCAGTTGAACACCTCCGGCGCCAGGTGCGGGCTGCGGCCCATGATCTCGGCGAGCGGCGCGTACTGGAGGTTCGTCAGGCCAGCGCCGTGCTCCCCGGGCAGGAACAGGTTCCACAGGCCCGCGTCCTTGGCCTTCGCCTTCAGGTCCTCGATGATCGGCGCGTGCGCCCACGGGTCGCCCGCGGCGGCCAGCTGCTCGTGCAGCACCGGCTCGGACGGGTAGATGTGCTCGTCCACGAACTCCGCGAGCCTGCCGCGGTACTCCTCGGTGCGGGCGTCGTAGCCGAACTCCATGTCATGCCTCCTCGTCGAGAGCGGACAGGCCCTGGGCGACCAGGTGCGGGACCAGCGCCCCGATGTGCTCGAAGCCGTCCCCGACGGTCTGCCCGCGGGTGAAGCGGTAGTGGATGCCCTCGCTGATCACCGCGAGCTTGAAGAAGCCGAACGCCCGGTACCACTCGACGTCGGACAGGTCGGTGCCGCTGCGCTCGGCGTAGCGCTGCCACAGCTCGCGGACCGGCGGGAACCCGTACTCCGGGCCGATGCCCTTCGCGATCGGGTTCTGCTGCACGCCGTCCAGCCCCTCCCAGTACACCGCCAGCAACCCGAGGTCGGTGAGCGGATCGCCGAGCGTGGCCATCTCCCAGTCCAGCACCGCGCCGATCTCCAGCGAGTCGCCGACCAGCACGTTGTCCAGCCGGTAGTCGCCGTGCACGATGCCGGTGCGCCGGGTGGCCGGGATGCGGGCGCCGAGCAGTTCGGCGAGCCGCTCGATGCCGTCGAGGTCCCGGCTGCGGGAGGCGGCGAGCTGCTTGCTCCAGCGCCGCACCTGCCGCTCCAGGAACCCCTCGGGGCGGCCGAAGTCGCCCAACCCCACCTGTTCCGGGTCCAGCGAGTGCAGGTCGGCGAGCACGTCGACCAACCGCATCGACAGCTCGCGCCGCTGCTCGGTGCTGAGCCGCTCGGTCAGCTCGGGGGAGCGGTACACGGTGCCGTCCACGTGCTCCATCACGTAGAATGGGGCGCCGAGCACGTCCTCGTCCTGGCACATCAGGTAGGTGCGCGGCACCGGCACCGCGGTGTCCGCCAGCGCCGACATCACCCGGTGTTCGCGGCCCATGTCGTGCGCGGTCGCCAGCACGTGGCCCAGCGGCGGCCGGCGCACCACCCAGCGCCGCGCGCCGTCACCGACGACGTAGGTGAGGTTGGACCGGCCGCCCTGCACCAGTTCGCCGGTCAGCGGCCCGGTGACCAGGCCGGGCAGCTCCCGGTCCAGGTGCTCGCGCAGCCGGGTCAGGTCGAGTCCGGGCAGGTCGTCGCTCATGTCTCCTCCGCGGTGTCGAGTCCCAGCCGTGGCAGCAGCCCGCGGAGCTCGGCGCGGGTTTTGGCGGCGTCGGTGTGCAGCACCGCGCGCAGGCCGAGCTGCTCGGCGACCTCGACGTTCGGTGCGCCGTCGTCGACGAGCACGGCCTCCTGCGGGCGCAGGCCGAGCCGGTCCAGGGTGAGCTCGTAGATCCGGGGGTCCGGTTTGCGCAGGCCCACCTCGCTGGAGATGACGGCCAGCTCGAACATCCCCTCCAAGGTCTCCCACGGGTAGTTGTTGCCCCAGCTGTTCGACAGCATCGCCGTGCGCACCCCGGCGGCGCGCAGGTCGGCGACCAGCCGGTGCATCGCCTCGTCCGGGCGCATGTGCGAGAACATCCGCGCCATCAGGCCGTCCGGCGCGACGGGTTCGTCGTCCACGGTGCGCAGCCGGGACGCCAGCAGCCGGTCGAACTCGGCGCCGGAGAGCTCGCCCGTCTCCAGCCGGTGGATCGGCGTGCCTGCGGGGGCGCTGCGGGACAGCCATTCCTTCAGCGCGGCGGAGAACGTCTCCGGCTTGATCCGTTCGGCGCGGGTCCAGGCATCGATCGCGTCCCGGCCCCGCGTGGTGAGGACCCCGCCGTAGTCGAAGATCACCGCTTGGATCGAGGAGGCCATGCACCGGACCGTACCGACTAGCCGGTATGTCCGCTAGACCCTTCCCGCGGATCGTGGTCGGCCTGCTCGAGGGGTGGGGTGGCGGAACCTCAGCTGCCTTCTCGCTGCGGGATCGTTTTCCCGAGTGGCTCCGCCACGAGGGAAAAAGCTGTCCTCGCGAGAAAACAGCTGAGAACCCGCGGGTGGTCCTGCTGCGTGCGTGGTCGCTGCTCAGCGGCTTCGCCGCTGACAGGCGGGGCGCCGGGCTGGTCAGGTGGGGAAGGCGGTGCGGAGGCGGGCCGCGTGGTCGAGGAGTTCGGGGAGGGTGTCGCAGGTGGTGAACTGCAGGTCGACGAAGGCGTCCTCCACGCCCAGCTCGGCGACCGCGTGCAGGTGTTCGGCGATGTGCTCCACCGAACCCCGCGCGGGGCGGTCCCCGGGCGGCCCGAACTCGGCGTTGACGCGCAGCACCGTGCGCACCGGGTCCAGCCCGGCCTCCCGCGGGTGCTCCCGCAGCGCGGCGAGCTGGCGGCGCAGCGCGTCCAGCGGCAGGGCGATCGCCAGCCACCCGTCCGCGCGGCGGGCGATGCGCCGCAGCGCCGCCTCCGAACCGCCGCCGAGGTACACCGGCACCTTCCGCGTCGGTTTCGGCTGGAACTCGCCGGGGCTGATCGTCCAGAACCGGCCGCGGTGCCGCACCGGATCGGGTCCCCACAGCGCGGCGAGCACGTCGAGGGTCTCGTCCAGCCGGGCGCCGCGCTCCGCCCACGGCACCCCGGCCGCCAGGTACTCGTCCTTGGACCAGCTCAGCCCGAGACCGGCGATGAGCCGTCCCGAGCTGAGCAGGTCCAGGCCGGTGAGGGCGCGGGCCAGCGCGATCGGCGGGTGCAGCGGCGCGCTGAGCGTGCTGGTGCCCAGCAGCGGCGACCTCGTCACCTGCGCCGCGATGCTCAACGTCAGCAGCGGGTCGAGCGCGGCCCGCATCTGCGGCGGCAACGTGCCGTCCCCGCCGGGGTAGGGCGTGAGCAGCCGGTGCGGGGCGTGCACCCGTTCCCCGGCCCACAGGCTCTCGTAGCCCATCGCCTCCGCCTCCGCGGCGACGGTGCGCACGTGGTCGGGGTGGGCGAACGCGCCGAACTGCGGTAGTCCCAGGCCCAGGCGCATCTTCGCGCTCCTCTCCGCGGCAGGCGGATCAGCCGCAGGTCGCCAGCATCTGTTCCAGCGCCGACTTCTCCTCCGCGGTGACCGACAGCCCGTATCCGTGCTTCACGGTGACCCAGTCGGTGGCGTACTCGCACCACGCGGCCTCCACCGGCTTCCACTTCGACGGGTCCTTGTCGCCCTTCGACCGGTTGGAGCTCTTGTCTGCGGCGACGAGCTGCGGCAGGTCCATGTCGTTGGCGAACTGCTCGCGGCGCTCGGCGGTCCACTCGTTCGCCCCGCTGCGCCAGGCGTTGGCCAGCGGAACCATGTGGTCGATGTCCACGTCGGAGTCGTCGGCCACGGTCTCCCCGCTGTAGGTGCTGACCCAGCTGCCGGACGTCGCCTCGCAGGAGTTGTCCACCTGCACGTCCGTGCCGTCGCGGACCAGCACCGCTTCGCGGGTGTTGCAGTTCTTCCCCGCTTCGGGCGCTGGGATCCAGTGCTCGAAGCTCTTGCGCGAGTAGCCGTCCATCGAACCGGCCGGCTTCACCTGGAGGTCCGCGAGCTGCTCGGACGCCGCACCCGCCGATGCGGTGGACGGCGCCCCGGAGTCGGTGGCGAGCACCTTGTCCAGCGCACCGGACTCGAACACCAACCAGCCCAGTCCGATGATCAGTGCGGACACCACGGTGATCCACACCGGCGTCCGCTGCTTCTTCTGTTGTCCTGTCGACATGCTCGCTCCGGCTCCGATGTTGCTGTGCGCAGCCCATTCGATCACGGAGCGCCATCGGGCAGTACCGCCGTGCGCGGGAGATCACGCGGCGGACCGGTACAGGTCGCGCAGCAGGGCGATCTCGCCGCCGTGGTGGAACAGCTCCCGGTTCAGGTGCAGCACCAGCGTCAGGTACGTCCGGTCGGCGTGCGGGCCTTCCGCGGGCCCCACCGGTTGCGTCCAGCGCTCGGCGGGCATCGAGCCGATCCCGTCCCGCCACAGCGCGTGCTGGCGGTCCAGGTGGGCGAGCGCCGCCGCCGCGGAAGCCGGGTAGTCGTGGTGGTCGATCCGGTACGAGCCGTCGCCGAAGTGGTTCGACACCCGCATCGCGAACACGTGGTCGGCGACGTGGCACAACCGCCACGCGATCGTCGTGAACGGCGGCGGATCGGGAGCGGGGAAGGAGAAGTCGAACTCCCAGCCGCGCCCGGTCTCGCGCACCGACCAGCAGCCCGGCACCGGCTCGCGGAAGTACTCCTCGTCGGTGAGCCCGTCCAGCCGGGGCCGCCACTGCTCCCAGTAGAGGTCCAGCTGGTCCAGCGCCTCGTCGCGGAAGTCCATGCGCCGCAGCGTAATCGGCGCTCCCGGCGCGCCGCCGTCCGGCGATCCCGCCGACGAGGTGGAGCGCGGCGGTCGTCCCGGGGCGGCCGCGCGGTTCAGGGGTTCAGCCGGTAGCGGGTGCGGGCGTGCTCGCCGTAGGGCGCCGGGTGGACCGTCGCGCGGATGCGCGGGAAGCCGAGGTCGGCGTCGGGATCGGTACCGGGACCGGGGTGCTCGCCCCAGGCGACGTGCACTCCGGTGCCCGGCCGGGCGTGCTCCCGGTCGACCAGCGCGAGCGACAGGACCGTTCCGGCCGGGTCGAAGGAATCGGTCTGGTGGGTGACGCCCACCAGCGCGCCGTCCACCTCGACCCGGTTGCGGGCGTAGCCGTGCACGAAGTCGTCGCCGAGCACCGCCCGCACGTCGGCCGGATCGAACTCCAGCGTGACCTTGGTGCGGCGGACGTCGTCCTTCGCCGCCCGCAGCGCGTCGCGGCCGATGAACTCGTGGTCGAACGAGATCGACCGGCCGTAGCCGAGCTCGTAGGGCGTGCAGTAGTGGTCTTCGATGTCGGGGGAGAAGAAGCTGCCGGTCAGCGGCCGGACTCCCTCGTAGCTGCGCAGCGGCAGGTGCTCGCGGTACCCGGACAGCTCCGGAGCGGTGTAGATCGCCGGGGTCGGGCTCGGGATCCACCCGCTGTCCATGCTGGCCGTCGGATACGCGAGCCCGCCGACGCGGACCAGGCCGAACCGCTCACCGGCGCGCAGCAGCGCCTCTTCCACGGCCGCGCCGTGCCGCCACTCGCCGAAGAACTCGAAGCCGGGCTGCCCGGCCATCCCGTGCCGCAGGGCGCGGAACCGCCGCCCGCGCAGCTCCACCGGGGCGGTGTGGAAGAACCTGATCGGCGGCAGCGGGCCGCCGAACACCGCTGCCACCAGTTCGCCCGCCAGCGGCCCCTGGACCTGGTACCGGAACAGCCGCGGCGGGCCGCCGCCCCGATGCCGGGAATCGGGGTCGGTGCTGAACTCCACGTCGTACCCGCCGCGCGCACCGTGGTACCCGACCCAGTTCTGCGCGGCGGGCACCCCGCTGAGCAGGTAGCGCTGCTCGGCTTCGCGCAGCAGGATGCCGTCGGTGATGATGTTGCCGTCCGGCGCCACCGGGACGAACTGCTTGGCCCGCCCGACCGCGAAGTCGCGGTAGTCGTTCGCGCTCACCTCGGACAGCAGGCGCGTGGCGTCCGGTCCTTCGACCACGGTGTCGGACATGTGGTGGGAGAGGTCGGACAGCGCGACGGCGGAATGCCAGGCGTGCTGCTCCTGCCGCCAGCCCGCGTGCTCGGGTTCGACGACCGGCGGTGTCCACGGTGCGTCGTCCGGGCGCCACAGCAGGTCGACGGGTGAACCCGCCTCGTTGATGCCGTCTTGCAGGCTGGGTGTCGTCACCCACCGAGGATCGGCCGGGGACCCGCGTGATCGCCACGACGCGGTGCCGATCGGGCCGGAACCTCCACCGCGGTGGCCGGGGGCGGTGGTGTTCCGCTGCGCGAGCGGCCCGCGCGGAGGGAATCCGCCACCGGGTCACATCGGCACCAACCGGCCGTGCGTGATCAGGGATCCCGCCTGCTTGACGCGCCTGCCCCGGATGCTCACCTGGTGGCCGAGGATCCCGGGAATGGCCGCGACCTGCGAGGTCAGGTAGCGGTAGAGGTGCTCGGCGTCCCGGCACACCACGATCGCGACGAGGTTGTGCGCCCCGCTGATGGCACCGGCGTACGCCGTCTCGGCGTGACCGGCGAGCGCCGTCCCCGCCCGTTCCAGGTCCGCGGGCGCGACGCGCAGCAGCAGCGTGGCGTGGAGGTGGAAGCCGAGCTTGTCGGGGAGCAGGTCGACGCCGTAGGCCAGCGCCCCGCACGACCGCAGCACGTCCATCCGGCGGGCCACCCGGTTCGGCGGCCAGCCGGTGGTCGCGGCGAGCTCGGCGCGCGTGGCCCGGCCGTCCTCGGCGAGCGCCGCCAGCAGCGGTGCGTCCGCATCGGACGGGCCGCCCGGGCTCGAACCGGCCGGTCTCGACCTGCCGGGGCTCGAACCGGCCGAGCTCGAACCGCCTGGGCTCGGCTCGTCAGGGCTGGGTTCGCCCGAGGTCGAACCGTCCGGGCTCGGTTCGCCCGAGGCACCGGCGGCGAGGCGGCGGAGCCCGTCCGGTGCGAAATCCGGGGCGAACCCGGTCCACTCGGCAGTGCCGGGCTCGCCGAACGGGTGGAGCAGCAGGTCGATGCTCAGGTCCAGCACGGACGAAGCCCTGGGCAGTCGTTGCAGGAGCAGGTCGTCGTGCCAGGCGCCGACGGGGGAGCGGACGATGCACACGATCTCGGAGCCGCCGGACGCCAGCGCGAGGTAGGCGACGTCGGAACGGCGGGCCAGCGATCCCGCCAGCGGCTCCACCCGGTCCGGCCGGCAGCGGATGCGGGCGAGCCAGCGCGCGTCGCCCGGCCCGCCAGGGCGGACCAGGCCGACGACGCGCACCACGCCGTCGCGGCGCAGCGCCCGGTAGCACCGGGCGGCGGTCTGCTCGGAAACCCCGGCCACGTCGGCGATCCGCCGGAACGAGGCGCGCGGTGAGCACTGCAGCGCGCGGAGGACCTTGCCGTCGACCGGATCGATCATGGCGGGATCGTGCCAGCACGTGCCGGTCGGCCCTCGGCGCCCTCGGCGTGCCCGGCGATCCGATGATCCGGCGGGTCCGGCGATCCAACGGGTCCGGCGGACCGGCGACCCGGTGCCCGGCGACCCGGTGCCCGGCGGACCGGTGCCCGACGGACCGGTGCCCGACGGACCGGCGACCTGGTGCCCGACGGACCCGGTGCCCCCGGTGGACCCCAGCGCCCTGCGGACCCCGGCGACCCGGGGCGCGCCGCGGCCGGGCACCTCAGCCCGGGCTGGAGCGGCCGTGGCGCCAGTAGCCGAAGAACGCGATGTCCTGCTTCGGCATCCCGTGCTCCTGCACCAGGTGCCTGCGCAGCCCGGTGGCGAGCTTCGACTCGCCCGCCACCCACGCGTAGCCGCGGCCCGGACCCGGCGACCACTCCTTCGCCGCGGCCAGCGCCAGCACCCCGGGCACGTCCCCGGAGCCGTCGCGGGCCAGCCAGCGCACCCGCCCGCCCGGGGGCGCGGTGACGTCGGAGCGGATGTCGGCGGTCTCCGGAACTTCCAGCACCACGTCGGCGCGCAGTTCGTCGGGGGCGTGTTCGAGGATCGCGAGGATCGCGGGGACCGCGCTCTCGTCGCCGACGAGCAGCTGGTGCCGCGCGTCGTCCGGCGGCAGGTAGCCGACGCCGATGTCGAAGATCCCGGCCGGGTCGCCGGGCCGGGCGCGGCGGGCCCAGTCGGCGGCGGGCGCGTCGTCGTGCAGCGCGAACTCGACGTCGACCTCGCCGCGTTCGGGACGCCTGCGGCGGATCGTGTAGTTGCGCACCCACGGGCGGCGGCTCTTCGGCAGCAGGAGCAGTTCGGCCATCCACGCATTGCCGGAGAGGGTGGGCATCCGCAGGTGGTCCTGGCCCTCGCGCGGGAAGAACAGCCGGACCGCCTGGTCGTGGCCGCCGTGGTCCAGGTGTTCCAGTTCGGGGCCGCCGAGGGTGAGGGTGGTGAAGTTCGGGGAGGTGGCGGTGTTCGCCAGCACCTCCACCGTGATCATCGTGCGGTGTTCGGGCGTGCGGATCTTGGGCAGCACGACTTCGTCCCTTCTGTTCAGAGATCCACGGAGAGGTGGTGGGACGACGCTCGGGACACGCAGGGGTACATCGTGCCGGGTGCGGCGCCGATGTCGTCGCGGTGTTCGGGCTCGCCGGCGAGGACGACGAGTTCGCAGCTGCCGCAGACCCCTTCGCGGCAGCCGCTCGGCACCGGGTGCCCGGCGTGGTGCAACGCGTCGAGCATCGACTCGTCGGCGGCGACCCGGACGCTGCCCCCGGAGCGGGCGCAGTGCACCTGGAACTCCGCGTTCGGGGCGAAGGTCCTGGTGGCGGGGCGGAAGCGTTCGACGTGCAGCCGGTCGGCGGGGAACGCGGCTTCGGCCGCGGTGAGCATCGCGTCGGGGCCGCAGCAGTACACCAGCGCGTCCGGACCGAGGTCGGCGGCCAGCGCGGCGAGGTCGGGCCGCCCGTCGGCCGCGGTGGCGACGATCCGGACCCGGTCGCCGTGCGCGGCGGCGAGCTCGGTGGCGAACGGCATGCTCGCGGTGCTGCGGCCCGCGTACACCAGCCGCGCGGTGGCCCCGGCGGCGAGCGCGGCGCGCAGCATCGGCGCGATCGGGGTGATGCCGCTGCCGCCGGCCAGGAACAGGTACTCGGGGGCGGGCAGCAGCGGGAAGTTGTTGCGGGGCGGGGAGACCGCCACGGTGCGCCCTTCGCGCAGGAACAGGTGGACGTACTCCGAGCCGCCGCGGCTGAGCGGGTCGTGGCGCACCGCGATGCGGTAGCGGCCGCGGTCGGCCGGGTCGCCGCACAGCGAGTACTGCCGGGTCAGCAGGTTCGGCAGCGCCAGGTCCACGTGCGCGCCCGGGGTCCAGGGTGCGAGCGGGCCGTCCGCGCCGCGCAGCACGAGGGAGACGACGTCGTCGGCGACCCGCTCCACGCGGTCGAGGATGGGGTGCTGCACGGATGGACCACCTTGCCGAGTGCGGTTCGCAGCGCGCCTTCGCGACGCCGGTGTCCTACGTACGTGCAGGTCACAGCTCGATTATGAGCAATTGTTCGCTTCGGGCGCTACTCGCTTTCCGGCCGCCGGACCTGAGGTGCCGCAGTGGGCGGCGAACGGCGCTCCGGGCCGCGCGAACAGCCGCGCGGCATCCCGGCCGAGCTCGCCCGGACCCGGGATCCCGCGACGGCTGCTCGCGTTTCGCCCGTCACCAGGGGAGCGAGCCGTGCACGTCGAAGTAGCCGCCGGTGGGACCGTGCTGATCGAGCTGCGCCATCCGCACGATGATCTCGGCGCCCTCCTCGACGGTCTGCGTGCCGCGGTGGTCGTTCAGGTCGGTCGCGGTGAAGCCCGGTTCGACGCTGTTGATCCGCATGTGCGGGAACGCCTTGGCGTACTGCACGGTGATCATGTTGACCGCGGACTTCGACGCCGGGTAGGCGAGGCCCGGGTACCCGTGCGTCGGCGTCCCCGGGGTGCTGACGAGGGTCGTCGAGGCGAGCCCGCTGCTCACGTTCACCACGACCGGATTCGCGGACGCGTGCAGCAGCGGCAGGAACGCGTGGCTGACGCGCAGGGTGCCGAACACGTTCGTCTCGAACAGCGGCCGCATCAGGTCGGCCGTGACCTCGGCGGTGGGCGTCGGACCGTCCTCGATGCCGGCGTTGTTGACGAGCACGTCGAGCCCGCCGTCGGCTCCGATGGTCTCGGCGGCGGCGGCGACGGACGCGTCGTCGGTGATGTCGAGCACGAGGGGCCGTGCTCCGATCCGCTCCGCGGCCCGCCGCCCGCGTTCCGGATCACGAGCGGCGGCGTACACGGTGTGGCCCGCCTCGACGAGCCGGCGTGCGGTTTCGTGGCCGAGGCCCTTGTTGGCCCCGGTGATGAGTGTCGTCGTCATGCCTCCACGTTCGGCCCGGGCGCCGGGTCCTGCCAGTGGTCCGGTCTTCCTGGGACCACCAGTGCCAGGTGGCCCGGCGCGGATCGGCGCACAGTGGAGGCATGGCGACGGAGGAGTTCGGGCGGGCGGTGCGGCGCTGGCGCGATCGGGTGTCCCCGGAATCGGCGGGGCTGCCCGCCGGTGGCCCGCGGCGAGCCGCGGGACTGCGCCGCGAAGAGCTGGCGCTGCTGGCCGGGATCTCGGTGGACTACGTGACCCGCTTCGAACAGGGCCGGGCGCGGAACCCGTCGGAGCAGGTCGTGGAGGCGCTGGGCCGGGCGTTGCGGCTGTCCGGGCCGGAGCGCGAGCACCTGTTCCAGGTCGCCGGGCTCGTACCGCCGGGGCGCGACGTGGTCCCCGCCCGGATCCCGCCCGGCGTGCAGCGGATGCTGGACAGGCTGGCGGGGACTCCGGTCGCGGTGTTCGACGCCGCGTGGACGATGCTGCTGGCGAATCCCCTGTACGCGGCGTTGATGGGGGATCCGTCGGGATGGCGCGGCCACGAGCGCAACGCGGTGTGGCGCAACCTGGTGGGCCCGGGCGGCCGGGTCCGCCACACCCCGCGGGCTCGCCGCGAGTTCGAGGCCGCGCTGGTCGCCGACCTGCGCACCACGGCGGGCAGATACCCGGCGGACCCGCGGTTGCGCGACCTGATCGCGCAGCTGCACCGGCGCAGCGACCGGTTCGCCGAGCTCTGGGATTCCGGCGCGGTGGCCGAGCACGACGCCTCCCGCAAGACGGTCGACCACCCGCGCGTCGGTCCGATCACGCTGGACTGCGACGTGCTCGGCGTCGCGGGCGCCGACCTGCGCATCATGGTCTACACGGCTGATCCCGGCACGGAGGACGCCGACCGGCTCGCACTGCTGGCGGTACTCGGCACCCAGACCGTGTCCTAGCGGCGCCGCGGGCGAGCGGGCGCGGGCCCCGGCCGCGCAGCACGGGTTCCCGGCCGCCGGACCGGTCAGGACCGCAGCCGCGCGAAGATCTCCGGGTCGTGAGCGCAGATCAGGTCCACGTCGGGTTCGGCGCCCGCGTGCAGTTCGGCGAGGCGGGCGTGGTTCGCCCGCACCTGCCGGAGGTCGTGCGCCACCGAGGTCTCCAGCAGCCGCAGCGCGATCGGCACCGGCGCGCTCCCGTCCAGGGTGCCGCGGTGGTAGAACGCGTCCCCGGCGTGCAGCACCCACCGATCGCCGGCCTGCACCGCGACCGCCGCGTGCCCGCGGGTGTGGCCGGGCAGCGCGATCAGCACGAGGCCGGGCGCGATGCCGGTGAGCTCCTGCGCGGCTGGGAATCCGCGCCAGGATTCGCCGCCGGTGCCGTGCTCCACCAGCCGCGGGCCGTGCGCCCACTGCACGGCCCGGAACCGCAGCCGCTCCTTGCGGGACGGCGAGTGCAGCGCGCCCGCCGCCTCCGCCGCGGTCAGGTGCACCCGGGCGTGCGGGAAGTCGGTGAGCCCGCCCGCGTGGTCCATGTCGAAGTGGGTGAGCACCACGTGCCGCACGTCCTCGCGGCGGAAGCCGAGCCGTTCCACCTGGTGCGCGGCGGTCTCCTCGGCGTGCAGCGCGGGCCGCACCACGTGCCGGAACGCGCCCAGCCGCCGGGCCGGATCGGCGATGTCGGCGAGCCCGAACCCGGTGTCCACCAGCACCAGCCCGGCCTCGGTCTCCACCAGCAGCACGTGGCACACCAGCGGCGCTCCGGGCAGGTTCAGGGTGCCGCAGTTGAGGTGGTGCACTCGCACGTGAGGTTCTCCTTGAGCGCTCGGTTTGCGGGGGGAGCGGGTGGCGGAACCTCAGCTGCTTCCTCGCTGCGGGATCTTCTTCCCGAGTGGCTCCGCCACGAGGGAAAAAGCTGTCCTCGCGAGGAAGCAGCTGAGAACCCGCGGGTGGTCCGGTTGCTCGGGTGGTCGCCGCTCAGCGGCTTCGCCGCTGACAGGAAGACTCCGGCGGTTCTGCCGGGCAGGTTCGGCCACGGGCCGTCGGATGATCAACAACCTACCGCTCGGCGAGGTCGGCCGGGCGCGGCAGTCCGTCGTGGCCGGGGGTGCCGGGGCCGCTCCTCCGCGGCGCACCTGACCGCGAGGTGAATGCGCGAACGGTCCCTCCGGGACGGGGGACCGGAGGGACCGTTCGCATGCGGGAGGCGCGGTTACGCGTTGTCCTCCTTGAGCATGTCCGAGCACTTCTCCCCGATGGCCATCGTGGTGATGTTCGGGTTCACCGCCACCAGGAACGGCATCGCCGAGGCGTCCGCGACCCGCAGGCCCTCGACGCCCTTGACCCGCAGCCGCGCGTCCAGCGGCTTGCTCGGGTCGTCGTCGGCGCCCATCGGCACCGAGGCCGCCGGGTGGTAGACGGTGTTGTGCGTCTTGCGGATGTAGTCGGCGATCTCGTCGTCGGTGCGCACCTCCGGCCCGGGGTGCAGCTCGGCACCGGCCCAGCCCGCCATCGCCTGCTGCGAGACGATCTTGCGGGCGAGCTTGATGCCCTCGGTCATCACCCGGATGTCGTGCTCGTCGGTGAAGTACCGCGGGTCGACGCGCGGCTTGTCCCGGAAGTCCCGGGTGCGCAGCCGCACCGTGCCGATGGACCGGCTGCGGGTGACGTTCGGCGTCAGGCAGAAGCCGTTCTCCGTCGTCGGGTAGCCCTGCCGCGCGGTGTGCATGTCGAACGGCACCGAGCCGTAGTGGAACATCAGGTCCGGCCGGTCGAGGCCCGGTTCGGTGGTGGTGAAGATGCCGATCTCCCACCACTGCGTCGATTCCGTCGGCATCGGCTGCTTCGCGTCCCAGCCGATGACGCCCTCCGGGTGGTCCTGGAGGTTGGAGCCGACGCCGGGGGAGTCGACCAGCACGTCCACCCCGACCTCGCGCAGGTGCTCGGCCGGGCCGATGCCGGAGAGCATCAGCAGCTTCGGGGTGTCGATCGCACCGGTGGACAGCACCACCTCGCGCCGCGCCCGCACCGTGCGGGTGTGGATCAGGTCCGGGTCGAGGTAGGCGACGCCGGTGGCGCGCTTGCCGTCGAACACGACCTTCTTGGCGCGCACCTCGGTGCGCACCTCCAGGTTCGGGCGCTCGCCGATGATCGGGTGCAGGTAGGACACCGAGGACGAGGAGCGGGTGCCGTCCTCGCGGGCGTTGATCTGGAACCAGTTCGCGCCGTGGGTGACCGTCTTGCCCGAGTTGAACTCGGTGATCGGGATGCCCGCCTGCTCGCAGGCCTGCAGCAGCGCCGCGCCCGACGGGTCCTTCGGCGGCACGCTGCGGATCGTCACCGGGCCGCTCCGGCCGTGGTGGTCCCCGGGCCCGTCGTTGGTCTCCAGCCGCTTGTACAGCGGGAAGACGTCCTTCGCGCCCCAGCCGGTGGCGCCCAGCGACTCCCACTCGTCGAGGTCCTCGGCCGGTGCCCAGAACGCGATGCACGAGTTGTGCGAGGAGCAGCCGCCGAGCACCCGGGCGCGGGCGTGGCGCATGTAGGAGTTGCCCTGCTCCTGCGGCTCCACCAGGTAGTCCCAGTCGTAGCCGGATTCCAGCAGCGCCATCCAGCGGTCCAGTTCCAGGATCGCCTTGTCGCCCACGTCGGACGGCCCGGCTTCCAACAGGCACACCGTGGTGTCCGGGTCCTCGGACAGGCGCGCGGCGACCGCTGCTCCGGCGCTGCCGCCTCCGACGACCACGTAGTCGAATTCCTCGGTCATGCTCACAGCTCCGTTTCCGCTCAGGACAAGGCCGGTTTCGGGTCGGGGTCTTCGTCGGCGGCGGCCGCCGCGTGGTCGGCGAGCACGCCGATGCGGTGCCGCTGGACGAACCAGTAGTAGGCGAAGCCGCCGGCGGCGGCGATGCCGACGAACAGCACCGAGCTCCACTGCAGGTACCAGTGGAACGGCGGTTCGGCGTTGTAGACCTCGTTGCGCGGCCAGGCCAGGTTGATCGTCATGCCGGTGCCCCACAGCACGGCCGCGATGTTCACCGGCAGGCCCCAGCGGCCCAGCGAGAACCGCCCCTCCTGCTTCGCCGAGGACCACCGGCCGCGCAGCCGCGCCACCAGCATCGGGATCGTCACCAGCAGGTACGAGATGTAGATCAGGATGATCGCCAGGCTGGTCACCGCGGAGAAGATCTGCGGCTGCCCGATGTTGACCACCAGCAGCGCCACCGCGATCACGCCGATCACGACCGCGGGCACCACCGGCGTCTGGAACCGGGGGCTGACCCGCGCCAGCTTGGACCCGCCGGGCAGCGCGTTGTCCCTGGCCATCGCGAACGCGATGCGGATCGCCGCGGTGTGCACCGCCAGCACGCACACCGTGATCGCCACGAACACCACCAGCAGGAACAACCGGCCCACCAGCGGCCCGAGGGCGTCGGTGAGCACGAACTGGAGCCCGTCCTCGGTGAGCTGCGGCGCGGTCAGGTCGCGGGCGGCCATCAGCGCCAGCAGGATGATCAGCCCGCCGAGCACGAACGACGCGATCAGCGACCGCAGGATCGCCTTCGGCGCGTTGCGGTGCGGGTCGATGGACTCCTCGCCGAGCGAGGAGGCGGTGTCGAAGCCGTACATGACGTACGAGGACGCGATCGCCGCGACCAGGAACGCGCCCAGGTAGCCGCTGCCGCCGTAGGCCGCGCCGGTGCCCTGGGTGTCGAGCACGACGTCCGGCCCGCGGGTGGCGAACACCGCCAGCACCAGGATGAGCACCACCGCGGCGATCAGCTCGATCGCCACGCCCGCGCTGTTGATCCGGGCCATCAGCTTCACGCCGAACGCGTTGATCAGCGTGGTGAACACGATCAGCGCGGTCGCCAGCAGCACGCCGTTGGCGGCCTGGCTGGTGCCGGTGCCGTCGCCGACGACCTGGAAGGCGCCCCAGATCTGCGGCAGCGTGTGCTGGTAGGCCAGCGCGGTCGCCGCGATCGAGACGATGGAGGCCAGCAGCATCATCCAGCCCGCCAGCCAGGCGACGTGCTTGCCGCCGAGCCGCTTCGACCAGTTGTAGATCGAACCGGCGATGGGGTAGTGCGAAGCCAGCTCCGCGAAGCTCAACGCCACCATCAGCTGCCCGAGGAACACCATCGGCCAGGACCACCAGTAGGCGGGGCCGCCGAAGGACAGGCCGAAGTACGACAGCTGGAAGGTGCCGGTCAGCACCGAGATGTAGCTGATTCCCGCGGCGAACGTGTGGAACGAACCGAGGGATCTCTTCAGTTTGTTGGTGTAGCCGAACTCGCTGAGCTCGGCGTCACCGGAGGGCGCGCTCATGCCCGAACTCCTTTCCCGCGCCCGCCCCCGCCGCAGCGGCGGGGGAGGACAGCGGGTGGTCGTCTGCGCAGATCAAGTAGGACGTGACGTGTCCTGGCCCGCCCGGTCAGCGGCCGTCGAACCACCGCGGCGGGGTCGGGCGCAGGTTCTGGTGGATGTGCTTGGCCTCCTGGTACTCGCCCAGCCCGGCGCGGCCGAGTTCGCGGCCCACGCCGGATTGCTTGAACCCGCCCCATTCGGCCTGGGGCAGGTACGGGTGGAAGTCGTTGATCCACACGGTGCCGTGGCGGAGCCGGTGCGCGACGCGCTGCGCCTTGCTCACGTCGGAGCTGAACACCGCGCCCGCCAGGCCGTAGTGGGTGTCGTTGGCGATGCGCACCGCGTCGTCCTCGTCGGTGAACCGCTCCACGGTCAGCACCGGTCCGAAGGACTCCTCGACGACGGCGTACGAGCCCTGCCGCACCTCGTCCAGCACGGTCGGCAGGTAGTAGTGCCCGTCGCGGTACTGCTCGCCCTCGGGGCGGCGGCCGCCGGTGCGCAGCACGGCGCCCTCCTCGACGGCCTTCGCGACGTAGGCCGACACCTTCTCCAGGTGCGCGGCGGAGATCAGCGGCCCGGTCTCGGCGTCGGCGTCGAACGGCCCGCCGAGGCGGATCCGCTCGGCGCGGCGCACCACCTCGTCGACGAACCGGTCGTGGATCTCGTCCTGCACGATCAGCCGCGCCCCGGCGGAGCAGACCTGGCCGGAGTGCAGGAACACCGCCATCAGGGCGTAGTCGACGGCGGTGTCGAAGTCGGCGTCGGCGAACACCACGTTGGGGTTCTTGCCGCCGAGTTCGAGGGCGACCTTCTTCACCGTGGCGGCCGCCGCGGCGGCGACCTTGCGGCCGGTGTGCAGGCCGCCGGTGAACGACACCAGGTCGATGTCGGGGTGCTCGGACAGCACCGAGCCGACCTCGGCGCCGGTGCCCAGCACCAGGTTGCCGACGCCCGCGGGCAACCCGGCCTCGGTGAGCGCGCGCATCAGCAGGACCGCGGTGCTCGGGGTCAGCTCGCTGGGCTTGAGCACGAAGGTGTCGCCCGCGGCGATGGCGGGAGCCACCTTCCACGCGACCTGCAGCAACGGGTAGTTCCAGGGCGTGATCATGCCGCAGACGCCGACGGGTTCGTAGCGCACGCGGCTGAACGAGTCGGGCGAACCGGTGTCGATGACGCTGCCGCCGTCGGTGCCGGCGATCTTGCCGAAGTACCGGAAGCAGGCGGCGATGTCGTCCATGTCGTATTCGCTCTCCACCAGCCGCTTGCCGGTGTCGCCGGACTCGGCGCGGGCGAACTCGTCCTTGTCGCGGACCAGGATGTCGGCGACCCGCAGCAGCAGGTCACCGCGCTCCCAGGCGGAGGTGTCCGGCCAGGTTCCGTCGTCGAAGGCGCGGCGGGCGGCCCGCACGGCGCGTTCGGTGTCGCCGCGGTCGCCCTCGGACACGGTGGTCACGAGGGTGCCGTCGGCGGGGCTGCGGATCTCGCGGACCCCGCCCGCGGCGGCGGGCTGCCAGGTTCCGTCGATGAACAGCGTGTTCGGTCCTTCGGTGTTCGACATGGGTGTCCCTGCTGTTCCTTCGTCCGTACGGGTCTCGACTGCGGCGCGTGGTCGCGCGGGCCGCCGGTGGGGGCGGCGGGAGCCGGGGTGGGTCGCTCTCGGCCGGTGCTCGGCGGACCGGCTGCGTTGCCGGGGGACACTAGCACCGGCTGTGTACATCTGTACATCATCGCGGGTTCCGGTCCGCCGGATCGCGCGTTCCCCGGCGCGATGACCAGTGCCGACACCAGCAGGGTGACCTGGCCCGCAACGTCCCGCGAATCCCGCGCATGGCAGGCTGGGGGCCATGTCGACGACGGAGTCCGCGCCGCGCCGCAAAGATCCGGCCAGGCGGGAGCGCATCGCCCGCGCGGCGATCACCGTCGTCGCCGAGCGCGGCATCGAGAAGCTCACCCACCGCGCCGTCGCCGCCGCCGCCGAGGTGCCGCTGGGCTCCACCACCTACTACTTCCGCACCCTCGACGACCTGCTCGCCGAGGCGCTGCGGCACTCCGCGCAGGACGACGTGGCCGAGCTGCGGGCCTGGGCCGCCGCCATCGACGGCGGCGCCGAGCTGGCCACCGCGCTCGGTGACCTGGTGCTGCGCTACCTCGGCCCGCACCGCACCCGCACCGTCGTGCAGCACGAGCTCTACATCGCCGCGCTGCACCGCCCGGCCCTCGCGCACGTGAGCACCGAATGGGACGCGGCGCTGGTCGAGCTGTTCACCTCCTATACCGATCCTGTTACCGGGAGGGCACTTTCGGCGGTATTCTGCGGGCTGCTGCTGCAGGGCATCGTCCGCGAGTCGGTGCCGAGTCGAGACGAAATCGAAACCACTTTTCGGCGGGTGCTGCTTCCAATCGGAAATCGCTGACACAGCAACGACTTCCGGCCCCGCCGCGCCGGGCTGCCCCGCGGTTTTCCCACCGGTATCGGAAATTCGATCAGTTGATCTTATGCGCGTTCCGGGTGAACAATGGAGCGCAGCGATCCGTTTTTCGCCAGCACCCGCCGGGTGACCGGACAGGGCAATGTCGTCCCAGCAGAGTCGTCGTGCTGATGTCCGGGTTTCCGCCGGTTCCCCCCGGCGGAGCACGTCCACGGGTGATCCACCGGCGTGGAACGGACATTGCCGCGTCGGGGCGTGGCTCGCTCCCAGCAGGACAACTGATGATCAACACATTCTCAGTGGGGTGAGACCGTGGGCTACCACAACGAAGATCGTGAACTGGTGCCGCTGAAGTCCGATTTCGACACCGTCTGGTACGGCTACCGCCGATCCCAGGTGCGCTTCTACATCCAGCAGACCGATGCCGAGGTGCGCATGCTCACCGAGGACCGGGACGCCGCGCTCAGCCAGGTCGACGACCTGTCGCAGCAGCTGGAACAGGCGCGATCCGAGATCGAGGCGCTGCGCGCCCAGTTCGACGAGGTCTGCAAGCAGCCCGTCGAAGAGGCCGGTCTGTCCGACCGGCTGCGCCGCATGGTGCGGCTGGCCCACGACGAGGCCGAGGAGGTCGTCTCCTCCGCGCAGGCCGCCGCCGAGCACGAGTGGGCCCGCGCCGAGCAGTCCGCCGCCGAGCTGCGCGCCCGCTACGAGAACCTCGTCGCCGAAGCCGACCAGTGGCGCAGGCAGTCCGAGACGCAGCGCAACGAGGCGCTCGCCGAGACCCGCCGCGACATCCAGCGCATGGCCCGCGAAGCCGAAGCGCACCGGCGCAAGCTCGACCACGACGCCGAGGCGCGCCGCACCCAGGTGGAGAACGACTTCGAGATCTCCATGGCGGCCCGCCGCGACGAGGCGAACCGCGTCCAGGCCGAGCGCGAGCAGCGCAGCCGCGACGAGGCCCGCCGCCGCGTCCTGGAAGCCACCGCCGAAGCCGAACGCCGCATCCGCCGCGCCGACGAGCACTCCGACGCGATGCTGCGGATGCGCCAGGACCTCGCGAAGCGGGTCCGGGCCGCGCAGCAGATCATGGCCGACGCGGAACCCTTCCTCGGCGACGTCGAAGCGGGCGCGCTGACCGAGGACTCCGACGCCTACGCCGCGAGCGTGGTGCACGGCGGCCTGCTGGCGGACGACCCGGAGGTCGAGGTCCCGCGCCAGCGCGCCAAGCCGGCGCCCGCCGAGGCCGAAGCGGAATCCGCCGTCGTCAGCGGCTGATCCGGCAGCGCAACCGCCGGGCCCGGGTCCGCGCGACCCGGTCCCGGCGAGCGCGGGGCTACCGCACCGCCCCCATCCCCACTAGGTTGGTCGCCGACGGTGATCAGCAGGGGGAGGGGCGCGGATGCGGATCCGGGGCTGGCTGTCGGTGCTCGCGGCGGGATGCGTGCTGCTGGCGGGAACACCGATCGCGGCGGCGGAACCCGCCGCCGACGAGCTGCGCGGCCGGCTGGAGGCGGTGCCCGGGCTCACCGTGCTCGGCGAACGGCCCACCGAACCCGGGTTCCGGCTGTTCGACCTCACCTACGCCCAGCCCGCCGACCACCGCGACCCGGCGGCCGGGGAGTTCCAGCAGCGCCTCACGCTGCTGCACCGCGACCTCGCGCGGCCCACGGTCCTCTACACCACCGGCTACAACCTGCCGGCGCAGGCGAGCCGCACGGAGCCGACCCGGCTGCTCGACGGCAACCAGGTGGCGATGGAGCACCGCTTCTTCACCCCGTCCCGCCCCGACCAGCCGGACTGGACGGACCTGAACATCTGGCAGGCCGCCACCGACGAGCACCGCGTCATCGAGGCGTTGCGCGCGGTCTACGCCGACCGCTGGGTCACCACCGGCGCCAGCAAGGGCGGCATGACCGCCGTCTACCACCGCCGGTTCTACCCGGAGGACGTGGACGCGACGATCGCGTACGTGGCGCCGAACGACGTCGTCAACGAGCACGATCGCTACGATGAGTTCCTCGCGAACGTCGGCGACGAGTCCTGCCGCGCCGCGCTGACGGCCGTGCAGCGGGACGCGCTGACCCGGCGCACCGAGCTGCGGGATCGGTACGCCGCCACCGCGGCCGCGGGAGGGTTCACGTTCGACCGCATCATGGGTGACGTGGACCGGGCGCTGGAAGCCGTGGTCGTCGACGCGCCGTTCGCGTTCTGGCAGTACCGGGGACAGCAGGACTGCGCGCAGATCCCGGCGCCCGGCGCGAGTCTCGACGACCTGTGGGAGTTCTTCGGGGTGACCTCCGACTTCTTCTCCTACACCGACCAGGGCCTCGACCCGTACGTGCCGTACTACTACCAGGCGGGCACCCAGCTGGGCTGGCCCGACGTGTCCGACGAGCCGCTCGCCGACCTGCTGCACAACCGCTCGATAGGGGAGCCGCGCAACTTCGTCCCGCGCGAGATCGACATGCGGTTCCGGCCGGGCGCGATGGCCGACGTCGCCGCGTGGGTCGCGTCGCAGGGCTCCGAGCTGATGTTCGTCAACGGCGAGGCCGACCCGTGGAGCGCGGAACCGTTCCAGCTCGGGCCGGGCAGCCGCGACTCCTACAGCTACCTGGTTCCGGGCGGCAACCACGGGTCCAAGATCGAGGGCCTGCCCCCGCAGCAGCGCGCCGAGGCCGCGGCGACGGTCCGCCGCTGGGCGGGCGTCGACCAGCAGCCGGCGCAGGTTCGCACCGCGCTGGACCGCGCGGCGGACGTCCCCCGCACGCCGCCGATGCTGCCCTGACCCGTCGCACCGGCTGGAACGGCCCACCGGCCCGGGCTCCCCGGGTGGTGGGCCGTTCGGCTGCGCGGACGCGGTGCTCGCGGTCAGGTGGTGCTGCGGCGGGCCGGTCCCGGCTCCAGCGGGGGAGTCGCCGTCAGGTGCCTGCCTCGCCGGGGGCCGCCGGGAAGCCGGGGGCCGCGGAGGAAGCCGGGCGGGACCCGGCAGCGAGTGCGCGACGCGGGGACGGGGAAGCGGCACCGGCCCTCGGCATCGCGACGCCGGGAGGGCCGGGGAAGCCGGACGGAGGCGCCGCGCCGGGTGCGCGGCGCGCGATGCTCAGGCGGCGGCCTTGGCGGAGCTGCGCCGCGACGCGAGCCGGTCGTAGGTGGTCATCAGCCACTTGTGCGTCGGCCGCTCCACCAGCTTCGTCAACGCCCATCCCAGCAGCACCCCGTTCACCACGAACGCCAGCGTCTGCAAGGTCGGCCCCACCCCGAGGTCCTGCAACATCCGGGCCACCACGTAGCCCAAGGTCTGGTGCATCAGGAACACGCCGTAGGAGATGCCCGCGAACCACTGGATCGGCCGCCACGTCCACTTCGGCACCACGCGGTTCCAGTCCGGTCCGCGCGCGGTCAGCGCCACGGCCACCATGCCCACGCACACCGCCACCGTCGAGCCCCAGTCCGCGACCAGACCCTCCGGGGTCTCGGCGTAGTTGTGCAGCGCCTGGCCGAGCATGCAGGCCGCCAGCAGCAGCGCGAAGTGCGGGGTGCGGATCCGCTTGGTCGACCACATCCAGATCGCCACGCCCACCACGAACAGGTGCCAGCGGTGCATGCCGAAGCCGTCCACCACCATCCGGTACCACTCCGGCGGCTGGGAGACGCGCAGCGGCCACTGCGCGGCGGGGATGAGCACCGCGGCCCACAGCACCGCGATCAGGCGGCGGCCGTGCCCGTACCGGCTCGCGTACAGCATCGCGGCGGCGCTGAAGCCCATCAGCTGCAGCGGCACCGTCCAGTGCGAGCCGTCGATGTAGAAGTACTCCGAGGGGTGCCAGTTCCACAGCATCAGCAGGTTCGCCGCCAGGTCCTCGCCGGTCGGCGCGAACCAGCCCTCGATCGGCAGCAGCCGCAACCCCAGGTAGATCAGCACGACGGCGGCCAGGAACGGCGGCAGCAACCGCGCGATCCGGCCCCACCAGTACCGCAGCAGGGTTCCGCGGCCGATCGTCACGCACGCGAAGTACGCGGAGATGACCAGCAGCAGGCTCGCCCCGACCTGGTACGGGAAGACGACCTTGCGCGGGATCAGCTCGGGATGCAGGAACACGCTCAGGAACGTCGCGTGGTACAGCATGACCAACCCGACGCAGCCGGCCCGCACGACATCCCAGCTGATCTTGCGGTTGCTCCGCGTGCCCGAGCGAGCTCGTGCGGGCGCAGTGGTTCCTTCAGGCACGGCGCCACGTTACCAATCGCGGTTTTGCCCGTTGTGACCCAACCGCAGGACAAGTGCCATCCGTTGGAGTGATCAGCGACATCCCGTGCGGAAGTTGACCTCCAGCGCGCGGGAGATCCGAGACTGGCCGCACCCCGTCACCCGTCCCACGAGCGGGTGAACGGTGGCGGACGGTGAGCGGAACACGACGCGCGCGACCTCCGCACGCCGAGGAGGAGGACCGCCTGAACCCGACCGGAACGGGTGAGCATCGGGCTCGCCCGTTCCGGACTGGGAACAAGCGCACGCGACGGGTGGTTGGGGCGGGGGAACGCCGAGCTGGAGGAGGAGCACGATGGCCATCGCCGTAGGACGGGTCGGCTTGTGGACCGGGGCCCCGACGTGGGACCTGGAGAACGCGGAGCACCGGGAAGCCGTCGCCGAACTGGACGCGCTCGGGTACGGGACGCTGTGGCTCGGCATGGCCCCGGGTGACCTCCAGCTCGTGCAGGGGCTGCTGGAGCGGACCAAGAAGCTCGTCGTCGCCACCGGCATCACCAACATCTGGACCCACGAGGCCGCCGACATCGGCGCCGCCTACCAGCGCGTCGACCGCGCCGCCCCCGGTCGCGCGCTCGTCGGGCTCGGCACCAGCCACGCCCCCATCGTCGAGCGGACCGGGCAGACCTACGCGAAGCCGTTCAGCAAGCTGCGCTCCTTCGTCGACGAGCTCGACGCCGCACCCGAACCGCTGCCCGTGCAGGCCCGGGTGCTGGCCGCGCTCGGTCCGAAGGCGCTGCGGCTCGCCGGGGAGCGGTCCGCCGGGGCGCACCCGTACCTCACGACCCCCGAGCACACCGCGTGGGCGCGCGAGGTCCTCGGCGACGGCCCGCTGCTCGCGCCCGAGCAGAAGGTGGTGCTCGAAACCGATCCGGCGAAGGCGCGCGAGATCGCCCGCACCGGGGCAGCGCCCTACCTGGCGCTGCCGAACTACCTGAACAACCTGCGCCGCCTCGGCTACACCGGCGAGGACTTCGGCGACGGCGGCAGCGACCGCCTCATCGACGCCCTCGTCGCCTGGGGCGACCTCGACGCCATCGCCGCCCGGGTCCGCACCCACCACGACGCCGGGGCCGACCACGTCGCCGTGCAGGTGCTCACCGGACGTTCGCCGCTGGACCGGGGGACGGTCCTGCCCCGGGAGCAGTGGCGCGAGCTGGCCCCGGTCCTCCTCGGCTGAGCCCCGCCGCCTCGTCAAGCCGCCGCCCCGCCGTCCCGCCGGGCCGCGCGGGGCGGGGTCGCCCGCTGCGGACCCCGCCTCCGCGAGCGGCGGCTCGGCGCCCGCGCCGCCGGTCCGGAACCGAGGTGGTCAGGCGGCCGGTCCGGTCGCGGGGTCCGCGAGGTGGCCGATGCGGGCGGCGGCCGGGCCCTGGGGGTGCGCGCGCATGGCGGCGAGCGCCGCGGCGGCTTCGCGGGGATCGACCACGACGAGGAGCCGACCCGCGCAGGCCGCGTGCAGCGGGTCGGTGTCCAGCAGCTCCGCCGCCCGGCGCACCTCCGGCCGCACCGGCACCGCGGCCCGCTCCAGCAGCACCCGCACGGCCGCGGCCCGCGCGATCTCGTCCAGCGCGGCGGCCACCCCGCCGCCGGTCACGTCCCGCAGCACCCGCACGCCGGGGGTCGCCGCCAGCACCGCCGCGACCAGCCCGTGCAGCGGGGCGGTGTCCGAGACGACGCCTGCACCGAGCGCGACGCCGATCCCGTGGTCCCCGACCGGCCCGCTGATCAGCACCTCGTCCCCGGTCCGCGCACGGGCGGCGCCGAGCCGGTGGGCCCCGGCCGTCGCGCCCACCCCCGTCGTGTCGATCGCGCAGCCGTGGACCCGTCCGCGCTCGACCACCGACGCCCCGCCGGCGGCGATCCGCACGCCCGCCGCTGCGGCCGCCGCCACCACGGCCCGCGCCACCCGCCGCAGCTCCGCGACCGGAAACCCCATCTCGACCGCGAACCGCGCCGACACCGAGCGGGGTGCGGCACCGGCGACCGCGAGCCCGTTCGCGG
Organism: Saccharopolyspora sp. 6V; assembly: GCF_020176785.1. Classification (NCBI taxonomy): domain Bacteria; kingdom Bacillati; phylum Actinomycetota; class Actinomycetes; order Pseudonocardiales; family Pseudonocardiaceae; genus Saccharopolyspora; species Saccharopolyspora sp. 6V. The sequence goes on from NZ_JAIUKB010000089.1 coordinate 44,439, forward strand.
TGCCGTTGACCGCCAGGTCGCCGATGCTCCCGCCGGGGAAGAACAGCGGTGCGCAGGAGAACGAATCGGTGACCAGCACGGGCCCCCGGCACGGCGGCGCGGGCGGCGCACCGCCGAACTCCGCGCGCAGCACCGCCGCGGCGAGCGCCGGACCGGACACCACGGAACCCCGCCGGGGGAGGACGCGTTCACCGCGGCCGCTCACCGCTCCGGCCGCCCGAGCAGCTCGTCCAGCGTCGCACCGCGCTCCGGCCGCGGGCGGTGCTCGTCGAGGCGGGTCCGGGAGAGCCTGCGCCGCGGTGGCCCGGCGACCGCGGCGTGCCACAGCGCGGCGGGCAGCGCGAACGCGGCCACCGCGGACCGGGACAGCCGGGCGGCGTGCAGCGTCCCGCCCGCGCCGAGGTAGAACAGCGTCCCGCCGAACCGGAACTCCAGCGGCACCTCCCCGTCCCGCACCGCGTGGAAGTACTGGGCGGCCACCGGATCCGCGGCGCACGCCACCGGCAGGCCGGCGCCGGTGCTGCCGAGGAACGGGCCGACGACGGTGCTCACCCGGCCCCACGGCAGCGCGCGCATCGTGGTGGACCACTGGTCGGGGGTGCCGAAGACCTCGGCCAGCCGGATCGCCTCCGCGGTGTCGTAGCGGCGCCGGGCCGGGACGATCCGCACCGCCGCGGACAGGCTGATCGAGCGGACCCGGACCTCCGGCGGCGCGTCCACGGCGAGCTGGAACCGCAGCGCAGGGCCCGATCCGGAACGGGCGGGTTCGGCGGCGACCACGGTGAACGCGGGTTCCGGGGCGGGCCCGGTGGCGCCGGGCAGGTCCTCGGACACCGCGGTCACGCCGTGCCCGCCTCGGTGAGCGTCATCCCGCAACCTCCCAGCGCCTCGACCACGCCGCAGTCTCGGCCGCCGAGCACCCACCCGCAACGCAGGCCCCGCCACCGGGCGAACCCCGGCCGGGGCGGACCGGCGGCCCCCGGGCCCGCTCACCGGCGGTCGTTGAGCGCCGGCCACCCGCACGCCGTCGGCTCCGCCGAGCAGGACGACGGCCCGGATCAGAGCCAGCGGTAGCGGCGTTCCGGGCGGCCGGTGCCGCCGTAGCGCAGCCGCACCTCGGCGCGCCCGGTGTCCACGAAGTGCTCCAGGTACTTGCGCGCCGACACCCGGGACAGCTCGGCGAGCCCCGCGCACTCGGTCGCCGACAGGTCCTCGCCGCCGCCCGCTGCCTCGCGCAGCACCCGTTCCACGACCCCCGCCGTTTCGCTCGCCAGCCCCTTCGGCGTCACCACCGGCCGCGGTGGGACGCCGAAGAGCCGGTCCACGTCCTGCTGCGCGGCGGGGGCGTCCCCGGGCAGTTCGCTGAGCCGGTCGTGCAGCGCCCGGAAGTGCTCCAGCTGCTCGCGCAGCGCGTCGAAGCTGAACGGTTTGATCAGGTAGTGCAGCGCCCCGCCGCGCACCGCGCCGCGCACCGTGTCCAGGTCGTGCGCCGCGCTGATCACCAGCACGTCCGGCTCGGCCGACGGCCGCGCCCCGGTGCGCATCGAGCGCAGCACGCTCAGCCCGTCCACGTCCGGCAGGTAGATGTCCAGCAGCACCAGGTCGGGTCGCAGCCGCTCCACCTCGCGCAGCGCCTCCGCGCCGGTGTGCGCGACGCCGACCACCTCGAACCCGGGGACGCGGTCCACGTAACCGCTGTGGATCTTCGCGACCATGAAGTCGTCGTCGACGACCAGCACCGTGATCACCTGGTCACCTCCGCGTCCAGCGGCAGCCGTGCGGTGAACACGGCGCCGTGCTCGTTGCGGACCTGCACCGATCCGCCGCGGCGGCGGCAGATCCGCCGGGTCAGCGCCAGGCCGAGCCCGCGGTCGCCGTCCCGGGCCGCCTTCGTGCTGAAGCCGTGCCGGAAGACCTCCTCGACGATCTCCGGCGCCACTCCCGGGCCGGAGTCCCGCACGACCAGCGTCACCACGTCGCCCGCGTGCCGCAGGTCCACTTCGATCCGGTCGTCACCGGAGGCGCCGTCCACCGCGTCCAGCGCGTTGTCCACCAGGTTCCCCAGCACCGTGGTGACGTCCGCGGACAGCTGCTCGTCGAGCTCGCCGAGCGCGCTGCCCTCGCTCAGCCGCAGGCCCACCCCGCGTTCGGCGGCGAGGCTGGCCTTCGCGATCAGCAGCGCCGCGGTCGCCGGGTCGGCGATGCGGGAGGAGACCTCCGCCTGCCACTGGCCGCGGCGGTGGCTGATCCGGTCCACGAACCGCGCCAGTTCCTCGTGCTCGCCGAGTTCGAGCAGCCCGGAGATGGTGTGCAGCCGGTTGCTGAACTCGTGCGCCTGCGCCCGCAGCGTGTCGGTGGTGGTGCGGTGCGCGGCCAGTTCTTCCCGCAGGTCCACCAGTTCCGTCCGGTCCCGCATGGTGATCACGGCGCCGACCGTGGAGATCGGCATGCGGTTGAGCACCACCACGCGTCCGCGGCGCAGCACGATCTGGTCGACGCCGGAGGTGCGGCCGGTGAGCACGTCCCGCGCCCGGTCGTTGAGATCCAGGGCGTCGATCCGGCTGCCCACGCAGTCCGCGGGCAGCGACAGCAGCTCGCGGGCCTGGTCGTTCACCAGCGTGATCCGGTCCTGCTGGTCCACGCCCAGCACGCCTTCCCGGATGCCGTGCAACATCGCCTCCCGGTGCTCCACCAGCCGCGTGATCTCCTGCGGTTCCAGGCCGAGCGTCTGGTGCTTCACCCGCCGCGCCAGCAGGATCGAGCCGGCCACGGCCAGGAACGTCGCGAACGCCAGCAGCACCAGCGGATCACCGGGCGCGCGGCGGATGCCCGCGAAGAAGTCGGGAGTCTCGCGTCCCGCCGCGACCACGCCGATGATGCGGGCGTCGTCGCCGATCACCGGCACGTGCGCCACCAGCGAGTCGACGCCGTCGGCGCCGCGCACGTCCCCGACCCAGGCCTGGCCGCGCAGCGCGGTGCTCGCGCCCATCGGCAGCGGTTGCCCGCGCTGCCCGGGATCCGGTGAGGTCAGCACCACGCCCCGGCCATCGGTGATGATCACCTGGTCGGCGCCGGAGAGGCTGCGCGCGCTCTCCGCGAAGATCGGCAGCGCGTCCCGGTTCACCGGGTCCTGCAGGCTCAGCCGCACCCCGCCGGTCGCGGCGAGGTCTTCGGCCACCGACAGCATCCGCCTGCCCTCGGTGGCGCGGAACGCGGCGTTGGACTGCGACACCGAGAACACCGCGACCGAGGCCAGCAGCACCAGGATGATCGCCAGCTGCCAGCCGAGGAGCTGGCGCGAAAGCGGTCCGCGCATCCTCCACCTCCCTCGCCGCGTCGCGTGGTCCGACCGACGCTAACCCGCTGACCTGCGTCGGCGGGTGGAAGGGTGGCTTCGGAACGGTGACACAACGAACACAACCACCGTTAGGTTCGCAAGGAGGACATCGCACACCCCGCCGTGCAGCATGATCCGGGTCACTTCCCACCACAACGGAGAGGCGGGATCCCCGTGCGCCTGCGCAGCGCGCTGTCCGTGGCCGCATCCCTGCTGCTCGTGCTGCTGGTGCCACCCCTGGTGAGCACCGGTTCCGGCGATGAGACCGAACAGCAGATCCGCGGCCTGCGGATGCTGGTGCCGAACTCGCCGGGCGGCGGCTACGACATCACCGCCCGCACCGCCGTGAAGGCGATGGAGGACGCGAAGCTCAACGGCAACGTCGAGGTGTTCAACCTGCCCGGCGCGGGCGGCACCGTCGGCCTCGGCCGCGTCGTCGGCGAACGGGGCAACGGCAAGCTCGCCATGTCCATGGGCCTCGGCGTCGTCGGCAGCGTCTACACCAACCACTCGCCGGTGTCCCTGCAGGACACGACCCCGGTCGCGAAGCTCGTCGAGGAACCCGAAGTGGTCGTCGTCGCGAAGGATTCGCCGTACCGGACGTTCGACCAGCTCGTCGCGGACTGGAAGCGCGACCCGGGGCAGACGCCCGTCGGCGGCGGTTCCTCGCCCGGCGGGCCCGACCACCTGGCGCCGATGCTCATCGCCAAGGCCATCGGGCTCAGCCCGAAGCAGGTCAACTACGTGCCGTTCGACGGCGGTGGCGAACTGCTGGCGTCGGTGCTCGGCGGCAAGGTCGACTTCGGCGTCTCCGGGATCGGCGAGTACCGCGACCAGGTCGAGGCCGGGGAGCTGCGGGTGCTCGCGGTGACCGGACCGGACCGGCTGCCCGGGGTGGACGCGCCGACGCTGCGCGAAGCGGGGCTGGACGTGCTGTTCACCAACTGGCGCGGCATCGTCGCCCCGCCCGAGCTGTCCGAAGTGGACCGAGCGAAGCTCGTCGGCCTGTTCACCCGGCTCAACGGATCGCCGGAGTGGCAGGAGGCGATGCGCCGCAACGGCTGGACGCCCGCGTTCCAGCCCGGCCCGGAGTTCGGCCGCTTCCTGGAGCAGGAGAACGACCGCGTGGTCTCGGTGCTGGAGGAGTTGGGGCTGGCATGAACACCACCGGAACCTCCCGCAGGCAGTGGCTCAAGGACCACTCCGAACTCGGCATCTGCGTGCTGCTGGCCGCGCTCGGCGTCGTCGTGCTCGTGGACGCCGCCACCATCGCCACCGACTTCACCCAGCGCGGCCCGATCGGCCCGAAGACGGTGCCGTTCCTCGTCGGCGGGCTGCTGCTCGTCGTGGCCGCCCTGCTCGCCCGCGACGTGCTCCGCGGCGGACGCGGCTCGGCGGAGGCGGGCGAGGACGTCGACCTGGACGCACCCAGCGACTGGCGCACGGTGCTGCTGCTGACCGCGGCGTTCCTCGCGAACGCCGTGCTGATCAACATCATCGGATTCCCGCTGTCCGGGATGATCCTGTTCTGGGGCTCCGCGTACGCGCTGGGCAGCCGGAACCCGGTGCGCGACCCGCTGATCTCCGCGGTGCTCTCCGTCGCCACCTACGTCGTGTTCGACCAGCTGCTCGGTGTGCCCCTGCCCGGCGGACCGCTGATGGGGGTGCTGTGAAGTGGAATCCTCGTTCGACCTGCTGATGCAGGGGTTCGCGACCGCGCTGACGCCGATGAACCTGGTGTGGGCCGCGTTGGGCGTGCTGCTGGGCACCGCCATCGGCGTGCTGCCCGGCATCGGCCCGGCGATGGCCGTAGCGCTGCTGCTGCCCGTCACCTACGCGCTGGAACCGACCGGGGCGTTCATCATGTTCGCCGGCATCTACTTCGGCGGCATGTTCGGCGGCTCCACCACCTCCATCCTGCTGAACACGCCGGGGGAGAGCGCCGCCGTCGTCGCCGCCATGGAGGGCAACCCGATGGCCCGCAAGGGCCGCGGATCGCAAGCCCTGGCCGCCGCCGCCATCGGGCACTTCATCGGCGCCGTCATCGGCATCACGCTGCTCACCCTGCTGGCCCCGACGGTCGCCTCGGCGGCGGTGAACATCGGTGCGCCGGACTACCTGGCGGTGATGGTGCTCGCGTTCATCGCGGTCACCTCGGTGCTGGGCAACTCCCGGATCCGCGGGTTCGCCTCGCTGCTGATCGGTCTCACCATCGGGCTGATCGGCCTGGACGAGATGACCGGGCAGCAGCGGCTCACCTTCGGGCTGCTGTCGCTGGCCGACGGCATCGACGTGGTCATCGTCGCGGTCGGGTTGTTCGCCATCGGCGAGTCGCTGTGGGTTGCCGCGCACCTGCGCCACACCTCCGGCAAGCCGATCCCGGTGGGGCGGCCGTGGCTCGGCAAGGACGACCTGCGGCGCTCCTGGAAGCCGTGGCTGCGCGGTCCGCTGATCGGCTTCCCGTTCGGCGCGATCCCCGCCGGTGGCGCGGAGATCCCCACCTTCCTGTCCTACGTCACCGAGAAGCGGTTGTCCCGCAACCGGCACGAGTTCGGCAAGGGCGCCATCGAAGGTGTCGCCGGGCCGGAGGCCACGGCCAGCGCCTCCGCTGCCGGGACCATGGTCTCGATGCTGACGCTGGGCCTGCCGACCACGGCGGTCGCGGCGGTCATGCTCGCCGCGTTCCAGCAGTACGGCATCCAGCCGGGACCGCTGCTGTTCCAACGCGAATCGGACCTGGTGTGGGCGCTGATCGCCAGCATGTTCATCGGCTCGGTGCTGCTGCTGGTGCTGAACCTGCCGCTGGCACCGGTGTGGGCGAAGCTGCTGCAGATCCCGCGGCCCTACCTGTACGCGGGCATCCTGTTCTTCGCCAGCATCGGGGCGTACGCCGTCGGTGGGTCTTCGCTGGACCTGCTGGTGCTGTTCATCATCGGGCTCATCGGGTTCGCGATGCGCCGCTACGGGCTGCCGGTGCTGCCCGCGATCATCGCGGTGATCCTGGGGCCGACCGCCGAGCAGCAGATGCGGCGCGCGTTGCAGATCAGTGACGGTCAGGTCACCGGTCTGATCAACACCCCGTTCTCCATCGGGGTCTACGCCGTGGTCCTGCTGATCCTGGCGTGGCCGCTGCTGGCCCGCTTCCTGCCCCGCCGCCAGGTGGCTGAGCAGGGCGGCGAGCGGGAGGAGGAGCGGGCGGAGGTCTAGCGACCCCGGAACGATCTCCGCTCCCGACGGAGGTCCGCGCCGCACCCCCGGCCGCGCGGACCTCCGTCACCCGCCCCCGAACGATCATCGGACGAACTACACTCCGGCTGGTGGCCGAATACCGGATCGACGACCTGGCCCGCGCCGCGGGCACCACGGTGCGCAACGTGCGGGTCTACCAGGACCGGGAGCTGCTGCCCGCGCCCCGCCGCGAAGGGCGGCTGGCGATCTACTCCGACGCGCACCTGGTCCGCCTCCGGATGATCATCAACATGCTGGGCCGCGGCTACGCGTTCGCGCAGATCCGCGAGATGCTCTCGGCGTGGGAATCGGGGCGCAGCCTCGCCGACGTGCTCGGCCTCGAAGAGGTCATGGGGGAGTCGTGGGCGGAGCAGTCGCCGCGCGTCTACTCGCTGTCGCAGCTGCGCGAGATGTTCCGCGGCCAGCTCAACCAGCAGAACATCCGCCGGGCCATCGAGCTGGGCCTGCTGGAGCGGTGGGGTGCCCGGTTCGTCGCGCCCAGCCCGCAGCTGCTCGACGCGGGCAGCGAACTGGTGCGGCTCGGAGTGCCGCTCGCCGAGGTCCTCGAACTCGCCGAGCAGCTGCAGTCCGATGTGGACCACGTCTCCGAGGCGCTGGTGTCGCTGGTGCGCACCCACGTCCTCGCCCCCGCGGACACCGCCTGGGACGACTCGGAGGTGCAGCGCTACACCGAGGTGGTGCGGCGGCTGCGGCCGCTGGCGATGTCCGCGCTGAACGCGGCGGCGGCCCGGTCCGCGGAACGCGTCATCCCCGACATCCTCGGCGACCGGCTCGTCGCCCTGCTGCGGGACGAGGAGGACCCCGGCGCCGCAGGGTGATCCGCCGTCCTCGCGGGGGCACGGCTGAGAACCCGCCGGTGGTCGGCCTGCGAACCCGGTCGGCGGCGCAGCGGTTCCGCCGCTGACGAGGAACGGTCGCGCGGACCGCGCGGCACTCCGGGGTGGAGCGCCGCGCGGTGCTCGCGAACCCGCTCAGCGGTTGTTGAAGCCGGCGCGGCGCAGCGCGTCCGCCATCGCCCCGCCCGCGGGAGCGGAGTCGCGCTTGCGCTGACCGCCGCCCTTGCCGCCACGGCCGTTCCCGCCGCCACCGTTACCGCCACCACGGCCGTTCCCGCCGCCACCACCGGGGCGACCGCCGCGGCGCTCGCCGGAGCTCTGGCCGCCGGAGCTCTGACCGCGCTCGGCGCCGACCTCGTCGTCCAGCCGCAGCGTCAACGAGATCCGCTTCCGCGGGACGTCCACGTCGAGGACCTTCACTTTCACCACGTCGCCGGACTTCACCACGTCGTGCGGGTCGTTGACGAAGTTCTTCGACATCGCCGAGACGTGCACCAGGCCGTCCTGGTGAACCCCGACGTCCACGAACGCGCCGAACGCGGCCACGTTCGTCACGACGCCCTCCAGCCGCATCCCCGGCTGCAGGTCACCGATCTTCTCCACGCCGTCGGCGAAGGTCGCCGTCTTGAACGTCGGCCGCGGGTCGCGCCCCGGCTTCTCCAGCTCGGAGAGGATGTCGGTGACCGTCGGCAACCCCACCGAGTCGTCGACGAAGTCGGCGGGCTTGATGCCGCGCAGCACCCGCTCGTTGCCGATCAGCGCGCCCAGCTCGGCCCCGGTCGATTCCAGGATGCGCCGCACCACCGGGTAGGACTCGGGGTGCACGCTGGAGGAGTCCAGCGGGTCGTCGCCGTCGGGGATGCGCAGGAAGCCCGCGCACTGCTCGAACGCCTTCGGCCCGAGCCGCGCCACGTCCTTGAGGCCCTTGCGGGAGCGGAACGGCCCGTTTCCGTCGCGGTGCGCCACGATGTTCTCGGCGAGGCCCTCGCCGATGCCGGACACGCGGGTCAGCAGCGGCACCGATGCGGTGTTCACGTCCACGCCCACCGCGTTCACGCAGTCCTCCACCACCGCGTCCAGCGAGCGGGACAGCTTCGTCTCGGTGATGTCGTGCTGGTACTGCCCGACGCCGATCGACTTCGGGTCGATCTTGACCAGCTCGGCCAGCGGGTCCTGCAACCGGCGCGCGATGGACACCGCGCCGCGCAGCGACACGTCCAGCTCCGGCAGCTCCCGGGACGCGTAGGCGGACGCCGAGTACACCGAGGCGCCGGCCTCGGACACCGAGATCTTCGTCAGCCCCAGGTCCGGGTGCCGCTTGATCAGATCGGCGGCGAGCCGGTCGGTCTCCCGGGAGGCGGTGCCGTTGCCGATGGCGATCAGGTCCACGCCGTGCGCCCGGACCAGCTTCTCCAGCGAGGCCAGCGCCTGGTCCCAGCGCTGCTGCGGCTGGTGCGGGTAGATGGTGTCGGTGGCCACCAGCTTGCCGGTGCCGTCGACCACGGCGACCTTCACCCCGGTGCGGAAGCCCGGGTCCAGGCCCATCGTGGCGCGGGTGCCCGCCGGGGCGGCCAGCAGCAGGTCCCGCAGGTTCGCCGCGAACACCCGCACCGCCTCGTCCTCGGCGGCCTGCCGCAGCCGCAGCCGCAGGTCGATGCCCAGGTGGGTCAGGATGCGGGTGCGCCACGCCCAGCGGACCACCTCGCCGAGCCAGCGGTCGGCGGGCCTGCCCAGGTCGGAGATCTCGAAGCGCCGCGCGATCTCCCGCTCGTACGGGGTGGGGCCCTCCTGCTCGCTGCCGTCGTCGGGTTCCAGGCCGAGGTCCAGGACCTCTTCCTTCTCCCCGCGGAACAGCGCCAGGATGCGGTGCGAGGGCAGCTGCTCGAACGGCTCGTCGAACTCGAAGTAGTCGGCGAACTTCGCGCCCTCGTCCTGCTTGCCCTCGCGCACCCGCGATGTCACCCGGCCGTGGGTCCACATGCGTTCGCGCAGCTCGCCCACCAGGTCGGCGTCCTCGGAGAAGCGCTCCACGAGGATCGACCGGGCGCCCTCCAGCGCCGCGCCCGCGTCGGCCACGCCCTTGTCGGCGTCGACGTACTCGGCGGCGCGGGCCTGCGGGTCCTGCTCGGGGTCCGACAGCAGCAGGTCGGCGAGCGGTTCGAGCCCGGCCTCCCGCGCGATCTGGCCCTTGGTGCGCCGCTTCGGCTTGTACGGCAGGTAGATGTCCTCCAGGCGGGCCTTCGAGTCGGCCGCGTTGATGCGGGCCTCCAGCTCGGCGTCGAGCTTGCCCTGCGAGCGGATCGACTCCAGCACCGTGCTGCGCCGCTCCTCCAGCTCGCGCAGGTAGCGCAGCCGCTCCTCCAGGGTGCGCAGCTGCGCGTCGTCGAGCCCGTCGGTGGCCTCCTTGCGGTACCGCGCGACGAACGGCACCGTGGCGCCGCCGTCGAGCAGGCCGACGGCGGCCTCGACCTGCCGCTCCCGCACGCCGAGCTCCTCGGCGATCCTCTGATGCACAGCCGTCGTCACGATGTCCCGACACCTCTCCTGATCTCCGCCCAGAACCGTCCGTGCATTCTGCCCGACGTCCCGATCAAGCCCGCCCGGTGCGCGCGTCGGCGTGTCGGCACGGCCCGTGGCCTGCGGTTCCGCACCCGGTGCGGTGGGCCGCGGGGGCATACGCTCGGCGCGGGAGGTGGGCACGTGGAAGCTGCGGACGTCACGCGTGGCTCCCGGGGCAGGCTGCCTCCCGAGACGACGAGCTTCATCGGCAGGCGCCGGGAGCTCGCCGAGGCTCGCAGGCAGATGTACTCGGGACGGCTGCTCACGCTCACCGGACCGGCCGGGGTCGGCAAGAGCAGGCTGGCGCTGCGCCTGGCGCGCAAGCTGCGCCGGGCCTACCCGGACGGGGTGGTGCTGGTCGGGCTCTCCGACGTGCAGGACCCGGCCCTGCTGCCGCAGACCGTCGCCGCCGCGCTCGGCGGCAGGCCCGGCCCCGGCAACCCCGCCGAGGGCCTGGTGTCCCGGCTCCGCGGCGAACGGGTGCTGATCATTCTCGACGACTGCGACCACGTGCTCGGCGCGGCCGCCCGGCTGGCGCGCGAGCTGCTCACCGAGCACGAGCACGTGCACGTGCTGGCCACCAGCAGGCAGGCGCTGGGCGTGGCGGGGGAGCTGGTGCTCCCGGTGGCGCCGCTGTCGCTGCCCGCCGAGACCGACGCGCCCGACCGCGCCTACGGCGACGTGTTCGCCGACGCGGTCAGCCTGTTCACCGACCGGGCCGCCGCCGTCGTTCCCGGCTTCCGCCTCGACGAGGGGAACCGGGACGCGGTGGTGCGGATCTGCCGCAGGCTGGACGGGATGCCGCTGGCCATCGAACTCGCCGCCGCCCAGCTCGGCGAATCCACGCCCGAGGAGGTGCTGGACCGGCTCGACGACCGGTTCGCCCTGCTCACCAGCGGGGACCAGCCTTCCAGGGACGAGGCGCTGGAGGAGTCCATCGGCTGGAGCTTCGGGTTGTGCACCCCGGGCGAGCAGCTGCTGTGGGCGCGGTTGTCCTGCTTCGTCGGCGAGTGGGACGCGGCCGCCGTCCGGGAAGTGTGCTGCGACGAACGGCTCACCGCGACCGACGTGGACGAGGCGCTGGACGTGCTGGTGTCCAAATCGGTGGTGGTGCGCGAGCACGACGAGATGGCGCGCACCGACTACTACCGCATGTTCGACAGCATCCGGGAGTTCGGCCTGTCCCGGCTGCACGACACCGGCGAGGAGGCCGCCGTCCGCGCCCGGCACGCCGTCTGCTTCCACCGGCTCGCCGACCGCTACAGCAACGAGGTGTTCGGGCCGCGCCAGCTGGAGTGGATCCACCACATGATCCACGTGCACCCGAACCTGCGGCTGGTCCTGGAACACGACCTCGCCGACCCGGAGCGGGCGCGGGTGGCGGCGGCGACCGCGGCGAAGCTGTGGTCGTTCTGGTTCTCCGGCAACGCGTTGCGGGAGGGGTACGAGTGGCTGCGGAGCTCGGTGGCGGCGGTGCCCGAGCCCGTCGCCGAACGCGCCGACTGCCTGTCCACGCTGGCGTTCCTCGCGCTGCACGTGGGTGACCTCGACGCGGCGGAGACCGCGCTGGCCGAGGCCGTCGAGATCGCCGAGCGGATCGGGGACCGCGGGCTGCAGGCGAGGGTGGACGGCACCCGGGGCATGGTGGTGATGCTCCGCGGGCGGCTGGACGAGGCGGCCGGCTACCTGGAGCGCGCCGCGATCGGCAACACCGCCACCGGGAACCTGTTCGGCTACACCAACGCGATGATCCTGCTGGCCTGCCTCGGGTTCTACCGGCACGACCCGCGCGGCGCCGAATCGGCCGCCGAGTGCCTGCGGCTGTGCGAGACGTTCGGGGCGCCGTGGACCAAGAGCTACGTGCTGTGGGTGGTGTCCCTGCACCGCTGGCGCGGCGGCGACCCGCGGGAGGCGTCGCTGCTGATCCAGCAGGCGATCCGGTTGCAGCAGCTGGCCCACGACCTGGCCGGCCTCGGCGTGTACCTGGAGGTGCTGTCCTGGTGCGCCACCTCCACCGGCCAGCCGCGGCGGGCGGCGCGGCTGATGGGGGCCTCGGAGGCGCTGCGCAAGGCCAACGGCGGCGAGATGGGCGACTCGGTGTACTTCGACGACTACGACGCGGTGGCGATGGCGTGGGCGTGGCAGGTGCTCGGCGAGGAGGAGTTCCGGGCCGCCACCCGCGAGGGCGCCGGGTGGGAGCTGCCGGAGATGGTCGCCTACGCGCTCGGCGAAGGCGGCTCCCCGCCCGAGGTGCCGTTCGGCGCGGGGGTGGCCGAGCTGTCGCCGCGGGAGGTGGAGACGGCGGTGCTGCTCGCGGCCGGGATGACCGCGGCGGAGATCGCCGAGCGGCTCGGCGTCGAACCGCTGGCCGGGGAGGTGGAGGCCGAGCAGGTGCTGGAGCAGCTCGGCTTCGCCGACCGGGACGAGCTCGCCGGCTGGGTCCGGCGGCGCTCCGCGTAACGATCGGGGTCGTCCGATAGGGTGATGGCGCGCCGGTCGATCGTACGGTCCGGTGGCCCTCCGGAGCGGCTCGCCGAGTTCCCCCGGAAGTGAGCCACCTCTCCGGATCGCCCGGGAATTTGCACCGTGGGTGACGGACCGCCGGGGTGGCGGTGGCCTGAAGAGCCGGAACCAGGTACCTCCCTACGTAGAAACCGCGATGCACGTACACGCTCCGTTCCGGAGTGTGGGTCCACGTGACACCCCCCGATCGACACGAGAACCCCGAGACCCCGACCCCCGAGAACCAGACCCCCGAGACGACGCGGGCCGCTTCGGCGAACAGCAACGCATGGCGGGACACGGCATTGGGCGCCGACCGCGCGGTGCGTTCCGGTGTGGACCGGGTGCGGCCCTACGCCCACCAGGTCTGGCAGAAGATCCTGCCGCTGCTGCGCCGGCTGTGGCTGGCGGTGCTGCCGCTGCTGAGCAAGGCGCGGAACTCCACCGCCGGTCGCCGCGTCGAGCAGACCGTCGGACCCTGGGCCGACCGCGCCGCCGCGAAGTTCCGCGAGCAGGGCCACGGCGGGCAGCACCGCACCCAGCAGCCGCGGCTGCGGGCCATGAAGGCCGGTGCCGGACTCGCCGCGCTGGGCGTGGTGGGCGTCGCGGTGCTCAGCGTGAGCACCGGTACGCACGACGACGTCCGCGCCGCCGCGCACGTGGACGACATCCCCGCGTCCTCGAACCAGGCCGGTCAGAACCCGGCGGACCTGTTCGACGAGACCCCCGACGACGACTCCGACGAGGACTCGGGCCCGGTGCCCGGCCCGCCCGCCAAGGGCATCGACGTCTCGAACCACAACGGATCCGTGGACTGGAAGAAGGTCGCCGCGTCCGGGCAGAACTTCACGTTCGTGCTCGCCACCGACGGCACCGACTTCACCAGCCCGAAGTACGCCGAGCAGTACCACGGCGCGAAGGACGCCGGCCTGCTGGCCGCGCCGTACCACTTCGCCCGCCCCGACGAGTCCGCCGAGGCGCAGGCCGACAAGCTGCTGAAGGTGGCCGACTACCAGCGGGACGGCAAGAGCCTGCCCCCGGTGCTCGACCTGGAGGTCGACCCGTCCGGTGGTGGCTGCTACGGCCTGTCCGTGCCGGAGATGCACGAGTGGACCGACACCTTCACGGGCAAGGTGAAGGCCGAGACCGGGACCGACCCGATCATCTACGCCAACCCCTCGTTCTGGAACGAGTGCATGGGCGGCACCGACAGCTACTCGGACCACCCGCTGTGGCTCGCCTCCTACGGCGTCGACGAGCCCACCGTGCCCAAGGGCTTCAAGGACTGGAACTTCTGGCAGTACACCGAGGACGGCAGCGTCTCCGGCGTGAACGGCTCGGTCGACCAGAACCACTTCCAGGGCAGCGTCGGCGACCTGAAGAAGCTGGCCGAGGACTGATCCCCCGGGCGCGGGCCGTTCTCCCGAACCAGTCTCTTATAAACATCTCCGAGCCCACGAGACCCAAAGACATGGGGGATGGCCGCGTGGTGGTGTAAAAA
>NZ_JAIUKB010000090.1:0-5737 GCF_020176785.1 Saccharopolyspora sp. 6V
CCCCCACCCCACCCCTCGCGGCGGCGGCGGGGCGCCGCAGATCCCCCCCCCCCCCCCCCCCCCCCGGGGGGGGGCGCGCCCCCCCCCCCCCCCCCCCCCCCCCCCCGCCGCCCCGGCCGGTGGAGAGGACCGAAGACCCCGGCCGCACGGCCACCCCGAAGAACCCCGCCGCACGGCCACCCCGAAGAACACCCCGCCGCACGGCCACCCCGAAGATCCGGCCACCCGACCGAGGACCGGCCACCCGAAGAACCCCGGCGCCGCCCCTCGGCTCCGGATCCCGAAACCCGGCCCCCCGCCGCCCCCCCCCCGGGCGGGGGGGGGCGCCCCCCCCCGGGGGGGGGGGGGGCCGCCCCCCCCCCCCCCCGGGGGGGCCCGGGGGGGGGGGGGGGGGCGGCCCCCCCCCCCCCCCCCCCCCCCGCGCCCCCCCCCCCCGGGGGGGGGGGGGGCCCCGGCGCAGCACGGGGCCATGGCCGTCCGCACCACCGCCGCCGGCCACACCGGCATCACCGTCGCCGACCTAGGGCCGCGCGGGACCGCGCGCCGGGACGCGCTTCGCCTACATGCGAGACGCGGACGGGACCACCGTGGAGCTGATCCAGCCGGCGTGAGCGTCCTCACCTGCGGCGACGGTCGGGCGTGTTCGAGACGCCGGTAGCCTTCGAGTGACCGGAGGAGGAACCATCCGCTACGACGGCCACGTCACCAAGGCTGCCCTGATCGTCAACGCGCAATCGCGGTCCGGGGCGCGCGCCTGCTCGCACGCCGAGGACCTGCTGCGCGCGCTGGACGTGCCGCTGCACGCGGTGCACCCGCTGCGGGACGCCTCCCGGCTGGTGGAGGTCGTGGAGGGCGCCGTCGAGGACGGGCACGACCTGGTCGTGCTCGGCGGCGGTGACGGCACGGTGAGCTCGGTGGTGGACGTGCTGGCACACCGCGAGGTGCCGATGGGCCTGCTGCCGCTGGGCACGGCCAACGACTTCGCCCGCACCATGCACATCCCGGCGGACCTCGACGGCGCCTGCCGGACCATCGCGCGCGGGCACGTGGTGGACGTGGACCTGGGGCGTTGCGGCGGGAACTTCTACGTCAACCGGGCCTCGGCGGGCCTGGGAGCGGCGGTCGCCCAGCACATGTCGCCGGTGCTGAAGCGGCGGGTCGGCCCGCTGGCCTACCCGGTGGCGACGGCGCGGGCGCTGCGCAGGCACCGGCCGTTCGCGGCGACCCTGGAGTTCCCGGACGGCGACCACGCCACGATGGAGCTCACCGACCTGCTGCAGATCTCGGTGGCCAACGGCCGGTACTTCGGCGGCGGGCAGCTGGCGGCGGCCGACGCGGGCATCGACGACGCCATGCTGGACGTGTCGGTGCTGCACAACGGCAGCCCGCTGCGGCTGCTGTCGATGGCGCGGGAGCTGCGCACCGGCAGCACGACGGACAGCTCGCTGGTGACGCACGTGCGGACCGGCTCGGTCGTGGTGAACACCGACGAGGAGCTGCCGATCAACGTGGACGGCGAGCTGGTGGCGAACACCCCGCAGCGGTTCTCGGTGGCGCGCAACGCGCTGCACGTGGTGGCTCCGCCGACGTGGACCGACGGCGGCTGAAACCGCGGTCCCGCATTTCTCGATCAGCGCCGTTTCCGTATTTCGCGGAATTCCGGTGCGAACGGTTCGCGCGCCGGAAGCCGTTTCCTGAATTCTCGTCGGCGAAATTGAACGGTTTTCCCGTTTCCCCTGGTCTGAGCTGGACCTCTCGGCCCTGTTGGGTCATTCGGCGGACAAGTGATTGCGCTGAATGCTGCACTCGGCGGTGCTGATCCGCGTGCCAGAATTCGGCCTTGACCGTGTTCTGCGGCGCCCTCGCGAATTCATCGACGTGCGAACGGCGCCGCTCTTTCCGGGAGAGGACCGCGCTCGTGCTGAAGACCCGCTGGACACGCTTCGCGCTGGCAGGTGTGCTGCCGCTGGCCGTGGCGCTGCCGCTGCCCGCTTCCGCCGCGCCCGCCGACCTCGGCGGCACCGACCGCCCGGTGGCGCCCCACGACTCCTACTACGAACCGGCGCTGGGCAAGACCGGCCCGGAGCTGAAGGCCGCCCTCAACGACATCATCAGCAGCGCCGACCAGCTCACCTACGACGAGGTGTGGGACGCGCTGAAGGTCACCGACCAGGACCCGGCGAACCCGGACAACGTGATCCTGCTGTACTCGGGCCGCTCGCAGGGCAAGGACACCAACGGCGGCGGCGCCGACCAGTGGAACCGGGAGCACACCTGGGCGAAGTCGCACGGCGACTTCGGCACCTCGCCCGGGCCGGGCACCGACGTGCACCACCTGCGCCCGACCGACGTCTCGGTCAACTCGGCGCGCGGCAACAAGGACTTCGACATGGGCGGCAGCCCGGTCGACGAGGCCGAGGGCAACTTCACCGACGACGACTCCTTCGAGCCCCGCGACGAGGTCAAGGGCGACGTCGCCCGCATGATCATGTACATGGCGGTGCGCTACGAAGGCGACGACGGCGCCCCCGACCTGGAGCTCAACGACCAGGTGGACAACGGCAGCGCGCCCGCGATGGGCCGCCAGTCGGTGCTGCTGGAGTGGAACGCCCAGGACCCGCCGGACGACTTCGAGAAGAACCGCAACCAGGTCATCTTCGACCAGTTCCAGCACAACCGGAACCCGTTCATCGACCACCCGGAGTGGGCGGCCGACATCTGGGGCTGATCCCGAGCGCCGGAGGTGGCCGCGCGCCGCCTCCGGCCGGATCGGTGGGAACGGACCTGGGCTCGAGATCGTCGCAGTAGTATCGCCACCACTGATCGGTGGTGGGTGCACCGCTTCGAGTCCTGGGGGGACGACCGTGACCTTGAACGTCGCACCGGAGGCGCTGTCGGCGCACAGCCAAGGCTCCCAAGGCGTGTCGCAGCACTTGGACCAGCTGTCCGCGGTGCTGGAGCAGGCTCGGGTCAGCGACGACTGCTTCGGCCCGATCGGCGAGCTGCTGGCCATGCACTACTTCAGCTCGCTGGAGGAGTGCCGCGACCTCGCCACCCAGGCCGGCGGGTTCATGGGGCACATCTCGCAGGCCGTGCAGGACTGCGCCAAGGACTACCAGGACATGGACCAGACCCAGGCCGACGACCTGGGCAAGATCGACCTCAGCGGGATGCGGGTCTCCGGCGGTGGACCCGCCTCGCTCGGCGAGGTCAACGGCGCCGGCGGGCCCGGCCGCAGCTACCTGGGGCGGACCGCCGAGTACGGCTCGTCCGCGGTCTCCACCAGCAACGACCTGGCGCGCGCGGACAACCCGCCGGACATCGCCATCGCCACCGTCAACGCCCGCATGGAGCAGCTGGACATGGCGCTCAGCCCCGGCAAGGCGTTCGCGGACAACGGGCTCGGATTCCTCATCTCCCTGGTGATCAGCCCGCTGGTGGAGTGGGTCATCGAACCGCTGATCGGCGACCCGGACCAGATGCGCAGCACCGGGAAGGGCTGGGAGCAGGTCGCCGACTGGGTCGACGGCCTCGGCGAGCAGGAGCAGCAGCGGGCCGCCGCCACCCGGCCCGTGTGGGAAGGCCAGGCCGGGGACGCGTTCCGCAAGCAGATGGAGGAGTTCTCCGGCGGCACCGCCGCGTTCGCCGAAGAGGTGCGCGGCCTCGCGCAGACGTTGAACTTCGCCGCCGACATCTTCGACATGGCCGTCGAGATGATCGTGGACATCCTCCAGGAACTCGTGATGGGCCTCATCATCGAGTGGATCGCGGCGCTGGCCGCGTCCTGGATCACCGCGGGCGCCTCCGTCGCCGCGGCCTCCGGGCTCACCGCCTCCCAGGTCGCCATCACCGGAACCCGCCTCGGCACCAAGGCCGCCGAACTCCTCCACAAGCTGAAGCCCCTGATCACCAAGCTGGAGGAGCTCCTCCAGAAACTCCGCAGCGGCCCGCTCCGCAAGGTGGTGGAGAAGATGAACGACTTGCGGAACGGGAGCAAGGGGCAGCAATGGGTGGCCCGGCATATCGACGGGAACCCGATCGCGAAGATCCTCACCCGTGGTGACACCGATGGACTCCGCAACGCCCAGCGCGGAGTCCGGGAAGCGGAAGAAGCACTCGCGCAAGGTCGGCCGGGGGCGCAAGCCGACCTGAACCGCGCTACCCGCGATCTCGAACGGGCCACTGCCCAGGACGGGGCCTCGACGACGGGCAATCGATTCGCGAACGCCGCTCGCCGTGATGAGGACGGCGACGTGATCTACCGCCAGAACGCCGACGGCACACCATCCCGTTCCTGGGGCGGTGATCTCCGACCTGAGATGGAGCGTGCGCGTGGCGAACAGGCTTTGGCCGCGAATCTGGCCCAAGCGGGGCTCGGAGCGGCCGGGTTGAGCGGTGAGCACCGATTGACGGATGCCATCGTGCACGAAGGCACGGCGGCCGTGGCGCAAGAAGGCATCGAGCAAGGCGTGAAGTTCGGATACGACGTCGCGCAGGACCCGTCGACCGAAGACGAGCGCGATGCCGCGACGGACCGCGGATTCAGCGTATGAGGAGGAAGTCCTGATGTCGGTGTCCAGGGCGCTTCCGGCGCCGTTGGTGGCGAGGGAGTGGTGGTGTGCTCCGGACGAGCCACTCCTGTGGGCGTTGTGGCAGGAGGATCTGGTCTACCGCGTCAAGGGCCTGGACGAGCGCGGTGCGCAGTTGGAGAGCTGGGGCAAGAGGTTCGCCCGCGGCGGTGGCAAGGCTGCGGCCGCGGTCGGTGGCTTCGCGGGCGATGCGTTGCTGACCATGGCGTTCGGCAGCGGAGACAGCGGTGACCGCGGCAAGCCCGACAGCGGTGGAGGGCGCCGGGCAGATCTGACGGTGTTCGGCGCGGCGCCGGAGTGCGCGGCGGTGGAGGCGATCGGCAGCACCGTTCCCGCCGAAGGGTCCCCGTACCGAACGTTGTGGATGCTGACTCCGCGGCGCCTCGGAGTCGCGGTGGAACTCCTCGCCCGGGGCGGCGCGTCGGCGCGGGCGGGACAGGGTGAGTTCGGGAAGAACGCACCGGGCGAGCCGATCCGGCCGGAGCGGGTGCTGCCGTGGCTGGAGTTCGGCCCGAACGACATCGCGGACTGCCGCCCGGTCGGCTCGAAGCTCTCCATCACGTTAGCGATCACGTTGCGGGACGGTTCCGGTTTCGGCCTGAACGCCCGCAGGCCCGGCGGAGTCCCAGTCATGCTCGACGCGCTGCGAGCGTTCACCGGTGGAGGAGGCGGACGTGGCTGACCTGAACGAACTGGACCGGGAGCTCCTGGCGCGGAAGTGGTCCGCCAAGCTCCAGGAGAAGTGGGTGGCCGACGGTGAGGAGCTCCGCTGGCTCGTGCTCCCGGAGCAGGGGTACGTCGGTTCGACCGTGTCCGGGCGGACGAGTGTTCCGCACGCGCCGCTCAACGACGTGGAACCGTCCCATGTGGACAGGTCGGGTTGGCCGCTGCCGAGCGACCTCATCACCTCCGGTCGCTACCTGGGTGACGAGTGGGCCGACGACCCTTCCATCATGTGGTGGGGGGGGGGGGGGGGGCCCCGCCCCCCCCCGCCCCGCCGGCGGAACAGGCCCGGGGGGGGGGGGGGGGGGGGGGGGGGGGGGGGGGGGGGGGGGGCGGGGGGGGGGGGGGGGCGGCGCCCGGGGGCGCGGCGGCGGGGGGGGGGGGGGGGGGGCCCGCGCCCGGCCCGCACGCTGTTGCTGATGCTC
>NZ_JAIUKB010000091.1:0-10382 GCF_020176785.1 Saccharopolyspora sp. 6V
GGTTGCGGTGGCGACGGTGGGGGCGGTGGGGGGAACGGCTGAGCGCGGCGTTCCGGGCAGGTTTCCCGGAAACGGCCCCGCCGCCGGTGCGCGCTGGTAACTTCCGGTCGGTCCGCTCGAACCGGAGAAGCGGACCGGAGTGGGAACGAGGAGGCGGCGGTCGTGGCCGTGGCGTTGGTCGTGCTGGTCTCAGCGGTCGTGGTGGTCCTCGTGGTGGTCTCCACCAGGCGGGGTTCCGGCAGGCGGGTCTCCCGCGGACGCGGCACCGGCGGTGACGGTGGAAGCGGCGGGGACCAGGGCTGGGTGGTCCACAGCGCGGACGCGAGCGGGCACGGTGCGCACCACCACGACTCGGGGTCCGGCAGCGGTGACAGCGGCGGTGGCGACAGCGGCGGCGGTGGCGGCGACAGCGGTGGTGGCGGCGGCGACTGATCCGCGTCCGTCCTAACCGGACAGCAGCAGGAGTAGCCCGACGCCGGTCAGGAACACCATCGCCAGCACCACCGGCAGCTGGCCGACCCGCGCGCCGCGCGCGTCGAACAACCGCAGCGCCTGGTCGTGCGCGGCGGCGGTGCTCGCGATGTGGCCGAGCACGATCGCGTTGATCTGTACCATCGCCACCACTCCGGGTGAGAGCACCGAGTAGTCCGGCACGTTCCCGGCCGAGCCGAACAGGTCCAGCCCGGTCCCGAACGGATCACCGGCCAGGATGAACGGCTGCTGCCCCTCGATCACGAAGAACGAGAAGTAGTGCGCCACGCCGTAGCCCACGGCGATCGGCAGCAGCGTCGCGGCGAACCGGGCGGCCGGCGGCTCGGCGCTGCCGGACAGCCGCGCGCTCCACCGCATCGAACCGAAGTACAGCGCCGACACCCCGGTGACGCACACCAGCAGCCCACCGCTGCCCACCAGCACGTCCGGCAGCCCGGACGCGTTGCGCAGCGCCTGCCACCAGCTGGTGCGGGTGAACCCGTCGAACGCGGTGGAGCCGATCAGCACGCACGCCAGCCCGGCGAGCCCGGGGACCGGGTCGGCGCGCACCAGCCCGGCCAGCGGGTTGCGCAGCACCACCGTCCCGTCGGCCCGCCTGCCCAGCGGGGAGAACCGGGCCAGCAGCGTCGAGTACACCTCGAAGCCGTCGCCGCGCTCGAACCACACCGGACCGTAGCGGGCGGCCGCCGCCAGGTTCACCACCGCGTAGCCGACGATCAACGCGGTCACCAGCCGCGGATCGGCGCGGTCCGGCGCGACCAGCTCCAGCCACACGAACCCGAGCAGCCACGCGGCGGCGACCCGGTAACCGAGCCGCGGGGGCAGCGGGCGCGGCGCGCGTCCCAGCCGCAGCAGCCGCAGCAGGGTGCGCAGCGGGTTCACCGCCCGCCACACCGGCCCGAACAGCACGCTCACCGGGATGAGCCCCACCCAGAACGTCACGAACAGCACCCACGGGGCCAGGTTCCGGTTCGTCTCCGCCGGGCCGAAGGCGCCGACGGCGACCACGAACACCGCCAGCAGCAGCACGGCGATCCGCACGGTGCCGAGCAACCGGTCGTGGCGCACGGGCAACCGCACGGGCCGACCCGCCTCGGGGTCCAGCCACGGCTTCGACCACAGCGCGACGAGCGCGAGGAACGAGACGGCGACGGCGAGCGCGCCGCCGACGACGGCCGCAGCGCCGTTGAGCGGCAGGTCGGTGCGGCCGCCGAGGCCGTGCGCGAGGACCGCGGTGCTCACCGGACTGCCAGGCTGGGCAGCGACAACCCGGAGTGGTGCAGCTCGACCTCGAACACGCCGGGCATGTCGGCGGTGAACTCGATGACCCCGGCCCGCCCGGGGGTGAGCTGGACGGCCTCGTCGAAGCCGTGCACGTGCGCCTCGTCCGGCTGGTCGCTGCGCACCTGGTAGCGAACCTGCGAGCCCAGCGGCACCGGGACGCGCGCGGTGCCGGTGCGCACCTGCCCGCCCGCGACTTCGGCGTCGATCACGACGGGGGCGGCGTTCTCCGCGGCGGGCCGGTCCGCGGGCCGCGGGGCGGGCGCGCCGCAGCCGGAGAGCAGCAGGGCCGCCGCCGTCGACGCGCATCCGATGAGCCGCCAGGTCGTTGTCATGGCGTTGGTCCTTCCGAGGTCACTCCGGCCGTTGACAACAATCAATGTCACATTCGGGGATGACATTGTCCAGCTTCTGGTGTTCCATGACCCGCATGAACTCGACCCCGGCAGAGCAGCCCTGGACGACGCTGCTGGCGCAAGAGGTGCGGCCCGCGGGAGGTGCCGCGCTCGACCAGATCTTCATCGCCTCCGGCGGCGCCACCGCGCTCACCCTGCTGCTGCTCCTGCTCGGCTACGGGCACCGCACCGGGCGCACCGAGGTGCTCGCCCGGCTCGCCGAGCGCTCCCAGCGGGTGCTGCCCGGCGGGTTGCCCGGCTGGGTCGCGCTGCCACAGATCCTCGCGATGATCTCGCTGCTCACCGCGCTGCTCGGGATGTACTGGGACATCTCCCTGCACATCACCCACGGCCGCGACGAAGGCCCGCTCGCCAACGTCGCGCACTACCCGATCCTCATCGGGCTGTTCGGGCTGTTCGCCGCGGGCATGCTCGCCGTGGTGCTGCCCAAGGGCGAACCCGTCGGCCGCGCCGCCGTGCGCATCACCCGCGACTGGCACGCCCCGATCAGCGGCGTGCTGCTGGCCGGCGCCGGGTTCTACGCGCTGCTCGGCTTCCCCCTCGACGACGTGTGGCACCGCATCTTCGGCCAGGACGTGACCCTGTGGGGGCCGACGCACCTGATGCTCATCGGCGGCGCCGGGCTGTCCCTGGTCGCCGTGGTGCTGCTGGAGCGCGAAGGCAGGCTGGCCCGCGCCGACCTCGGCGAACCGCGTGCGCTGTCCCGGTTCGTGCACCGCGGCATGGCCGTCGGCGGGCTCCTGGTCGGGCTCTCCGTGTTCCAGGCGGAGTTCGACTACGGCGTGCAGCAGTTCCGCATGGTGCACCAGCCGTTCATGATCGCAGTCGCGACCGGGTGCGCGCTCGTCGTGGGGCGGCTGTGGGCCGGGCGCGGGGCGGCGTTGTTCGCCGTCGGGTTCTACGTGCTGGTGCGCGGCGGCGTCGCCGTGTTCGTCGGGCCGATCATCGGCGAGGAGTTCGCCGCGATCCCGCTGCACCTCGTCGAAGCGCTCTGCGTCGAACTGGCCGCGGTGTTCCTCGTCCGGCGCCCGCTGGTGCTCGGCGCGGTGGCCGGCCTGCTCATCGGCACCGTCGGCTACGCGTCCGAGTACGCCTGGACCCAGGTCGCTTTCCCGCTGCCGTGGAGCGCGGACATGGCCGTCGAAGGCGCCGTCATGGCCGTCGCGGGCGGCGTCCCCGGTGGCGTGCTCGGCGCGCTGCTGGCGCTGGCGCTGCGCGGCGCGCCGCCGAAGCCGAAGGTCTCGGCACCGCTGTTCGGCGGCGCCCTCGTGGTGATCGCGCTCGCCGTGACGAACGCGCTGATCGGCACCGCGCCGCCGGTGCGCGCCGACGTCACCCTCACCGACGTGCGCGGCGGACAGCAGGACCGCACCGCGCAGGCCGTGATCCGGATGAGCCCGCCAGGCACCGGGCAGGACGCCACCTGGCTCACCACCACCGGCTGGCAGGGCGGCGGCCTGCACGTCGACCGGCTGGTGCCGATCGGCCCGGACACCTACCGCACCACCCGGCCGATGCCGCTGCACGGCACCTGGAAGACCATGATCCGGTTCCACCAGGGCCGGGCGCAGGTCGCGATCCCCGTCTACATGCCCTCCGACACGGCCATCGGCCTGCCCGCCGTGCCCGCCGACGCGCAGTTCAGCCGCGACTCCCAGCCCGAGTGGCAGGTGCTGCAGCGCGAGACGAAGCAGGACGTGCCGTCCTGGCTGTGGGTGGTGGCCTCGCTGGTCGTGCTGGCCTGCTCGCTGGCCCTCGTGCTGTCGCTCGGCTGGGGCGCGCACCGCATCGGGCGCGTCGGCGCCGACCGGCCCGAGGCGATCGAGCCGGAAGCGGTCGAGCCCGGAGCGACCGAGAGCGGAGCCGCGGCGGAGAGGGCTGCGCGGTGATCCTCGCGGGCACGCAGATCCTGGCCAGCCATCCGATCATCACGGCCGTGCCGTTCTTCGTGCCCACCTTCGCGGTGCTCGCCGTCGTCGGCGTCATCGTCTACCGGGACCGCTGCCGGTCCGAGGACGGGGACGCGGTCGGCGGCGCGAGCGCGGACACCACCAGCGGCCCGGACATCGAGGACGGCGCCGACCCGGCCGGAGCCGGGGACGGCACCACCGCTCGGACCGGGGACGACGGCGCAGTCTGAGCCGGGGACGGCACCACGGCCCGAGCCGGTGCGGGCGCCGCGCGCGGAACCGCCGTCGCGGGCACCACCGGCCACCGCGACACCACCGCTCCCGGCGGCACCGCCACCACCCGCGACCCCGCCGACGGCTGAGGCCGTCCCGGTCACCGCGGGTTCCCCGCGGAGCCCGGATCCGGTCCGCCGCGGAGCTCGGTCGAGGGAAATCCCCGAAGTCGACCATGTGGCCCTTGTCACATTCGGCGCCCGAGGGCACTCTCGGAGACGTCGATGCGACGACCCGTACGAGAGGTGCTCGCCCATGGCTTCGACGACCGAACTGACCGATGTGCAGCGAGTGCTGGGGCAGCTGCGCAGCAGCGTGGGCATGCTC
Organism: Saccharopolyspora sp. 6V; assembly: GCF_020176785.1. Classification (NCBI taxonomy): domain Bacteria; kingdom Bacillati; phylum Actinomycetota; class Actinomycetes; order Pseudonocardiales; family Pseudonocardiaceae; genus Saccharopolyspora; species Saccharopolyspora sp. 6V. The sequence goes on from NZ_JAIUKB010000091.1 coordinate 4,700, forward strand.
CGTTCGCGCTACGGCGACGCTGCGGCCGTGCGCCGCCTGAGCAACGATGTGGAACGACTCGAGATCGACCTTGCCGAGCTGTCCGCCCTGCCCGCCCCGCGCCGCGAGATGGCCGGCGGCGAAACGGTGATGGTGCCGGACACGCCCTACGACCCGGCGTTGTGGCGCGACGCGGACGACGAAGGGGTCGGCGGGCGCCAACCGCACTGAACCGGCCGCCCCGGGGCCCGCCCGGAACGACCCGGCACGACACGAGATCGAGGCGCACCAGGCCGCACCGGACACCGACGACGAGGTCAGCCATGTCCGCACTCCCCGGTATCGATCCGTTCGGCGCCGAACCCGCGCACCCGCCGGGGCCACCGGACCCGCGGACCCGGCGCACCGACCGGTGGTGGCTGGCCCCGCTGCTGACCGCCACCGGGCTGGGGCTGTTCCTGGTCTACGGCCTGATCCGCACCTTCATGAACACCGCCTACTGGGTGCCCGAGCACCACTACCTGGCGCCGTTCTACTCGCCGTGCCTGAGCGCGGCCTGCGTCCCCGGTTCGAGCCACTGGGGGCAGCCGTTCCCCGCGCTGGGCCCGCTGCTGCCGCCGCCGGTGTTCGTGCTGCCGTTCGTGTTCGGGTTCCGGCTGACCTGCTACTACTACCGCAAGGCCTACTACCGCTCGTTCTGGCTGTCGCCGCCCGCGTGCGCGGTCGCCGAACCGCACCGCACCTACACCGGGGAGACCCGGCTGCCGCTGGTGCTGCAGAACTTCCACCGGTACTTCTTCTACGCGGCGCTGCTCGTCGCGGGCGTGCTCACCTACGACACGGCCATCGCGTTCCGCGGTGCCGACGGCGGGTTCGGCGTCGGGCTCGGCACTCTGCTCATGGTGGTGAACGTGCTGCTGCTGTGGGCGTACACGCTGTCCTGCCACTCGTGCAGGCACCTCGTCGGCGGCCGCATCAACCACTTCTCCCAGCACCCGGTGCGGTACTGGCTGTGGACGAAGGTGACCGCGATGAACGCGCGGCACATGCAGCTGGCGTGGGCCTCGCTGATCTCGGTGGCGCTGGTGGACCTGTACGTGCTGCTGCTCGCCTCGGGAGCGTTCCCCGACCCCCGACTGTTCAACTGAAGGGCCCGCGATGCGGATCGAGCAGCACGACTACGACGTGATCGTGATCGGCGCGGGCGGCGCGGGGCTCCGCGCGGCCATCGAAACCCGGGAGCGCGGGCTGCGCACGGCGGTGGTGTGCAAATCGCTGTTCGGCAAGGCGCACACCGTGATGGCCGAAGGCGGCATCGCCGCGTCCATGGGCAACGCCAACCCGCACGACGACTGGCAGGTGCACTTCCGGGACACCATGCGAGGCGGGAAGTTCCTCAACAACTGGCGGATGGCGGAGCTGCACGCGCGGGAAGCGCCGGAACGCGTGTGGGAGCTGGAGACCTACGGCGCGCTGTTCGACCGCACCGCCGACGGCAAGATCAGCCAGCGCAACTTCGGCGGCCACCAGTACCCGCGGCTCGCCCACGTCGGCGACCGCACCGGGCTGGAACTCATCCGCACCCTGCAGCAGAAGGTCGTGTCCCTGCAGCAGGCCGACTTCGCCGAGCACGGCGACCACGAGGCGCGGCTGAAGGTGTTCCCCGAGTGCACCGTCACCGACCTGCTCAAGGACGCCCCGGACGGGCGCATCGCCGGGGCGTTCGGCTACTGGCGGGAGAGCGGCCGGTACCTGCTGTTCCGGGCACCCGCCGTGGTGCTCGCGACCGGCGGGATCGGCAAGTCCTTCAAGGTCACCTCGAACTCCTGGGAGTACACCGGCGACGGCCACGCGCTGGCGCTGCGCGCCGGAGCCGCGCTGATCAACATGGAGTTCGTGCAGTTCCACCCCACCGGCATGGTGTGGCCGCCGAGCGTGAAGGGCATCCTCGTCACCGAATCCGTGCGCGGCGACGGGGGAGTGCTGCGCGACGCGGCGGGCCGCCGGTTCATGTTCGACCACGTCCCCGAGGTGTTCAAGGACGCCTACGCCGACACCGAGGACGAGGCCGACCGCTGGTACGAGGACCCCGAGAACAACCGCAGGCCGCCGGAACTGCTGCCGCGCGACGAGGTGGCGCGGGCCATCAACACCGAGATCGGAGAGGGGCGTGGCAGCGAGCACGGCGGGGTGTTCCTGGACATCGCGACCCGGCTGAGCCCCGACGAGATCCGGCGCAGGCTGCCGTCGATGCACCACCAGTTCCGCGAGCTCGCCGACGTCGACATCACCGCCGAGATGATGGAGGTCGGGCCCACCTGCCACTACGTGATGGGTGGCGTCGAGGTCGACCCGGACACCGCGGCTTCCGGGGTGCCGGGGCTGTTCGCGGCCGGTGAGGTCGCGGGCGGCATGCACGGCTCGAACCGGCTCGGCGGCAACTCGCTGTCCGACCTGCTGGTGTTCGGCAGACGCGCCGGCATCGGCGCCGCCGACTACCTGGCCGGCGCGGGACGGCCCGCACCGCGCGAGTCCGATGTGGACGATGCGGCGCGGCGGGCGGAGCGGCCCTTCGAACCCGCCGCGGGCGACGCGGAGAACCCGTACGCGCTGCACGCCGAACTCCAGCAGGTGATGAACGACCTCGTCGGCATCATCCGCACCGGCGAGCAGGTGCGGGACGCGCTGCGGCGGCTGCGCGAGCTCGACGGGCGGGCCCGGCACCTGGCCGTCGAGGGCAACCGGCAGTTCAACCCCGGCTGGCACCTCGCCCTCGACCTGCGGAACATGCTGCTGGTCAGCGAATGCGTGGCCCGCGCCGCCGTGCAGCGCACCGAGAGCCGCGGCGGGCACACCCGCGACGACCACCCCGGCATGGTCGCCGAATGGCGCCGCACCCTGCTGGCCTGCTCCCTCGGCAGGGACGGGGTGCGGGTCGACGAGCAGCGCCAGCCCCCGGTGCGCCCCGACCTGCTGGAGCTGTTCGCCGCCGACGAACTGCGCAAGTACTTCACCGACGAGGAACTCGCGGGCTGAGGAGGCCGAATGAGCTACCTGGCGCACCTTCGCGTGTGGCACGGCGACGCCGACGGCGGCGAGCTGCGCGACCACGTCGTCGAAGCCGAGGAGGGCGAAGTCGTGCTCGACCTCGTGCACCGGCTGCAAGCCACCGAATGCCCGGACCTGGCGGTGCGCTGGAACTGCAAGGCGGGCAAGTGCGGCTCCTGCTCCGCCGAGGTCAACGGCAAGCCGAAGCTGATGTGCATGACGCGGATGTCCACGTTCGCCACCGACGAGATCGTCACGGTGACGCCGCTGCACACCTTCCCGGTGATCAAGGACCTGGTGTGCGACGTCTCGTTCAACTACGTCAAGGCCCGCGAGGTCCCCGCGTTCGAACCGCCCCCCGGCCTCGCGCCCGGCGAGTACCGGATGCAGCAGGTGGACGTGCAGCGCTCGCAGGAGTTCCGCAAGTGCATCGAATGCTTCCTGTGCCAGGACGTCTGCCACGTGATCCGCGACCACGAGGACAACCAGGAGGCGTTCTCCGGGCCGCGGTTCCTGATGCGGCAGGCCGAGCTGGACATGCACCCGCTGGACGCCCGCAGCACCGACCGCGCCGGGGAGGCGCGCACCGAGCACGGGCTCGGCATGTGCAACATCACCCGCTGCTGCACCGACGTGTGCCCCGAGCACATCCAGATCACCGACAACGCGCTCATCCCGTTGAAGGAGCGCGCCGCGGACCGCTACTACGACCCGCTGCTGCGGCTGTTCCGCAAACGTCGTTGAAAGCCGCGCGCGCATTGCGCTCGGCGATGTGATCGGATGCAATGCGCGGGGGCGACGATCGGATGTCCGATCTGTTTCGCGGTGAACGACCTCGTTTCACCTGACGGGAATCGTGCACTTACGGTGGCTCGGATGAACGCGCACGGTGATCAGGCTCTTCGAATCGGTCTTTTCGGGCTCCGGATGGGCGCGCTGGGCGGGCTGCGCCTCGGCGGGCTCGAAATCGGCCGCGCGGGCGGTGTTTCAGCAGGCGAGGCAGCGGGGGCTGGCGGAAGTGGTCGCTGAGCTGCGGCATCGCCACCGTCCTCCACGTTTTTCCCGCGCTTTCCCAGCTTGAACAGTAAAGCCGCCGCACGCGGCGTGGGAATGATGGCAAAGTCCCGGTACGTGTCCCTCGGCACTTTCGCCCGAATCGCTCCCAGCATTCAGGAAAACGCCAGATGAGGACTGTCAAGATGGAGATCTTGAACGTCATCTCCGCACGTCGAGAAGGGGTGGCGGGTTCTAGCCACGTCTTTGTTCGAGCTCGATCCGCTGGTTACGTTCCTGGCATCCGAGTCAATTAGAGCAATCGACTCCAGTGCCTCGGGCGGTGCGTCCGCCGGGAAACTTGTCGGTTCGTGACGGAGGGAATCCCGTGAAGAAAATGCTGTTCGGTGCCGGAGCCGGTCTGTCGGCCGCGGCGCTCGTGGTCGCAGCGGTCCCCGCACTCGCCGCCGCCCCGCAGGAAGACCTGGCCCCGCTGACCATGCACACGGCCAACGCGGCCGGTGCCGGCGACTCCTTCGTCGTCAACCTCAAGGACGGCGCCAACGCCGCCGAGGTCGCCAAGGAGCTCGGCGTGCAGACCAAGCACGTCTACAACAACACCCTCAACGGGTTCTCGGCGACCCTGAGCCCGCAGCAGCTGCACGACGTCCGCGCCAACCCGGCCGTCGACGGCGTCTCGCAGTCCTTCCGCATCCAGGTGGAGAACCCGCACGCCGCGGCCACCGGGTCCTGGGGCCTCGACCGGATCGACCAGCCCGACCTGCCGCTGGACGACAGCTACACCCCGGCCCAGACCGGACAGGGCGTCACCGCCTACGTCATCGACACCGGCCTCGCCGTCGACCACCCCGACTTCGAAGGCCGCGCCTCCATCGGCTTCGACGCCACCGGTGGCGACGGTGCCGACGTCCAGGGCCACGGCACCCACACCGCGGGCACCATCGGCTCCAAGACCTACGGCGTCGCGCCCGGCACCGAGCTGGTCGGCGTGAAGGTCCTCGGCGACGACGGCAGCGGCACCACCGACGACATCATCGCCGGCCTCGACTGGGTCGCGGAGAACGCGAACGGCCCGTCCGTGGCGAACATGTCGCTCGGCGGCAGCAAGGACCCGGCGCTCGACGAGGCCGCCACCGGCCTGGTCGACAAGGGCGTGTTCCTCGCGGTCGCCGCGGGCAACGAGTCGCAGGACGCCGAGAACGTCTCCCCGGCCAGCGCCGAGGGCGTGTTCACCACGGCGGCCTCCGACGAGACCGACACCTCCGCCGAGTTCACCAACTTCGGCGCCACCGTCGAGGGCTACGCCCCCGGCGTCGACATCACCTCCACCGTCCCCGGCGGCGGCACCGAGGCGATGGACGGCACCTCGATGGCCAGCCCGCACGTGGCCGGCGCCGGTGCGCTGTTCCTCGAAGCCAACCAGGGTGCCGCCCCGGCCGACGTGATCAAGGGCCTGCAGAGCGGGGCCTCGACCGGCGTCATCCAGGGTGCGCCGCAGGGCACCATCGCCGACCTCCTGCAGGTCGAAGCGGGCTGACGCCCAGCACGATCCCGGTGGTGGGGGGGGGGGGGGCGGCGCCCCCCCCCCCCGCCCCCCCCCCGGGCCCCGTCGGTGGTTGGATGGGGTGTGTGGACGCCCCCC
>NZ_JAIUKB010000092.1:0-1140 GCF_020176785.1 Saccharopolyspora sp. 6V
GCCGGGCATCGACCCCAGCGGCGATGCCCGGCCACATTCTCGACCTCCTTCTTGATCGGTCAATGTCGACCGCCGACCCGCCGCGCCCCCGAGCGCGGCAGGCGGTCGTCACCCGCGGCGCGGGAACAGCGCCGCCCCGAGTGGCACCGCCTGATGCAGACGTTGGTTCGCGGTTCTGGCTTGACCAGAGGAAGAGCGGCTGAGATGTATCAACTCTTCATGGCGTTCGACGGGTTCGTCCCGGCGCTCACGGTCCTGTTCCCCCTCGCGGTGCTGGTCGCCGCCGTGTCCGGCACGGTGCGCAGCAACCGGCTCCGATCGGTGTCCCCGCTGCACGATCCGCTGATCGACGCGCTGCTCGTGTTCGCGGTGCTGTTCACCGGCTACCTCGTCTTCTACCCCCAGCCCGAGATCGCCGACCGGGTGGAGATGGAGCTCGGCAACGACCTCTACACCGCGTTGCGGGCCGCGCCCGGTGACATCCGCCCGTGGGTGCAGCTCGGCGGGAACCTGATGCTGCTGATCCCGATGGCGACGCTCGTGCCGCTGCGGGTCCGCTGGTTCGACGGCTTCGGCAAGATCGTGATCGGCGGACTGCTGACCGCGCTCACCATCGAGACCATTCAGTTCTTCTGCATTCCCGGCCGCGTCGCCTCCACCGACGACGTCGTGCTCAACACCCTCGGCGCCGCCGCCGGAGGAGTAGTCGTGTGCGCGAGCTGGCGACGCGCCGAAGCCCAGCTGCCCGGGCCGAACCACCGCAGCGCCGAACCGGACGACGCGCAGACCACCGTGTGGCGGATCATCGAGAAGATCGAGCAGGAGCGGCGGCCCGAGGCCGTCCCGGAGGGCGGCCCCTCGGACCGGTTCGCCGGCGCCGCCCGGCCCGCACGCGGCACCGGAGCGCCCGCGGCACCGCGCGGCCGGGCTCCGCATCAGCCGCGGTTGCCCGCGAACCCGGTGCCCGGCCCCGCCACCCCGGTCCGCGTGGCGGGCGCCGACCCTCGGGCGATGCGCGCCGAATCCCGGGCTCCGCGCCCCGCCGCCCGCCCGGTTTCGTCGCCCGGCCGCGCGGTCCCGGCCGCCGCGGGGGGGGCCCCCCCCCCCCCCCCCGGGGCCGGGCCCCGCGGGGAGGGCCCC
>NZ_JAIUKB010000092.1:1149-33060 GCF_020176785.1 Saccharopolyspora sp. 6V
GACGCCGACCCGCTCCCGCTGACGATTCCCGGAGTGAACGGACCGTTCGTCCGATCTAGTTGGTCGAACGGTCCGTTCACTCGAAGGTCGAAGGGCGCGGGGTGACCTCGGTGGCCGGGCGGCCCGCACCAGCTTCCGCCCGGCCACCGGGAACCATCCGGCGGCGCGCCACCGGATGGAGCTCTGGTCAGCTCTTGTCGGCCGGGTCCTTCGGCTTCCCCTGGAGCGCCTGGTTGCGGGCGCTGAACGAGCGGCCCAGCGCGGCGACCTCCGCCTCCATCTGCGGCATGATCTTGCGCAGCGACGGCGCCATCAGCCGGGCGACGAGCTTCGAGGACGGCAGGTTGCGCAGCCAGTGCATCAGCATGATCGAGCGCGGCACGTACACCCGGCGCGAGCGGCGCTCCACGGCGTTCGCGAACGCGGTGCCGCACTTCTCCACGGTGGTGGTGGCGTGCATCGGCCAGGGCAGCCGCTTGCGCATCTCGCTGTAGCTGCGCAGGTCGGTCTTCATGTCGCGCACCAGGTCGGTGTCGATCCACGACGGGTGCGCGGTGCCGACCGCGACGCCGAGGTGCTGGGTCTCGGAGTGCAGCGCGCTGGCCAGCGCGTCGGCGCCCGCCTTGCTCGCGGTGTAGGCGGCCATGCCACCGATCGGCGCGAACGCCGACAGCGAGGACACGATCAGGACGTAGCCGCGCTGCTCGATGATGTGCGGCAACGCGAGCCGCGCCGTGTGGAAGACGCCGTTGAGGTTCACGTCGACGGTCTTGGTGAACCCGTGCGGGTCCCCGTTGAGCACGGTGCCCAGCGGCGCGATGCCGGCGTTGGCGATCACCGCGTCGAGCCGGCCGTGGGCCGCGATGGTGCCGTCGATGGCGGTCTGCAGCGAGTCGGGGTCGGTGACGTCGGCCTCGAACCAGGTGTGGCCCCCGCCGAGTTCGGCGGCGACGGCCTTGAGCTCGTCGGGTTCGAGTCCGATCAGCGACAGCGTGGCGCCGCGTCGGGCGAGTTCCCGCGCGGTCTGCGCTCCGATGCCGCGGGCGGCACCGGTGATGAGGACGACTTTGCCGGGCGTCGTTGACGGCATGCGCGCTCCCGATTTCCTGGGCGGACCTTCACCTACTCCGAAGTAGCCTACCGCCAGTAGCTTACTTTCGGTAGGTCCAGCGACGCGCGCGGAACCGCACCGGAGCGAGGTGGAGTGAACGGACCGTTCGTCCAACCGGACCGGACGAACGGTCCGTTCACCCGGGGCACCCGGAGATCGCCGAGACGCCGGCGCCGCCCCGCTGGATGCGGAGTGAACGGACCGTCTGACCAACGGGATGGGACGAACGGTCCGTTCACCCGGGATCCGGTGCGCGGGGAGCCGTCGGTGCCAGGAGCGGCGAGGGCATCGAGTGAACGGCCCGTTCGTCCAAGCGGATGGGACGAACAGGCCGTTCACCCGCGGTCATGGCGAGGCCGGCCTCGGGCGGAGGAGGGACGAGGAACGCGCAGCGAACGGCCCGTTCGTCCAACCGGACCGGACGAACGGTCCGTTCACCACGGGCTCAGAGCGCGGCCAGCTCGGCGCGCTCCCCGTCGTGCTCGTCGAGGACCCGCTCGGCCAGCGCGCGCATCTGCGCGGCGGAACCTTCCTGCATCTCGGCCTGGGCGAGCTGCTCGGAGCAGCCGTAGAGCTCGGAGACCGCCTGCTTGAACGGGGCGGTGAACTCGGTGCCGCGCGCCGTGCGCAACCGCTCCACCAAGTCGGGGTGCGGGAGCCCGGACTGCTCGTCGTCCTCGGTGACGAGGTCTTCGGGGGCGCTGCCGGACGGGGCGCCTTCGACGGCGGTGAGCCAAGCGGTCAGCTCGTCGGCCTCGGCCTGCCGCTCCGGTGCGATGCGCTCGGCGAACCGGGCGGCCCGCGGGTCGCCGGACTCGCGGGCCAGCGAACTGATCTCCAGCAGCAGCTGGTGGTGGGCGAGCAACCGGCGGGCGAACTCCTGGTCGGTGCCGGTGTGCGAGGCGTCCTCGGGTTCCTCGACGCCGGGGTCCTCGTCGTCCGACACCTCGTCCCCGTCGGTCGCGTCGTCCTCGACCCGACGCGGCGCGGCGGGCGCGGGCGGTGGGGGAGCGGGCTGTTCCGCGGGGCCGCAGCCGGTGAGCACGAGTCCGCAGGTCAGCGCGGCCCCGGCGAGCACCCGCAGCCGGGCTCGCGGCGCGGACGGCCCCGGCCGGTCGCGCGGCCGCGACCTGGGGGAACGATCGAACGAGGTTCGCTGCACGTCCGCCCTCTCCCGAGCTGGTGATCGTCTCCGGCCGGTCGGCGGCCGGGCTGTCGGGCTCCAGGCTAACGATCGGGGAGCCCCCTGCCGCCAGGGTGCGCCGACGTCGTGTCCGACGCGCGGTGTCGCCTGCCTCTCACCGCAGGTGACCTTGCGCGAAGCGATGACTAGGGTGGCTACGGCCCGGCCGCAGGAGCACGCGGCGGCCGGACTACTATCCGCAGACGGCAGCGATCGTGCCGGGCGCAGGCCACCTGATTCCTGGGCGCGTCGCAGCCGACGCGCCGACCCGACCGGGTCGGGCGGTCCCGCCAGCGGGTCCGCGCAATCACGAGGAACAGTGCAGGAGGCACCGTGACGGCCGTCGCGCCACAGCCGATAGCCACGCGCCCCTATCCGGCGCGCCAAACGGTCAAGGGGTCGTTCCTGGCGCGGATGTTCCGCACCACCGACCACAAGCAGATCGGCATCCTCTACCTCGTCACCTCGATCGCGTTCTTCATCGTGGGCGGGTTGATGGCGATGCTGATCCGCGGGGAGCTGGCCGTTCCCGGGATGCAGTTCCTGTCCCAGGAGCAGTACAACCAGCTGTTCACGATGCACGGCACGATCATGCTGCTGCTGTACGCGACGCCGATCCTGTTCGGCTTCGCGAACTACATCCTGCCGCTGCAGATCGGTTCGCCGGACGTCGCGTTCCCGCGGCTGAACGCGTTCGGCTACTGGCTCTACCTGTTCGGTGGGCTGGTCGTCGTCAGCGGGTTCCTGCTGCCGGGCGGTGCCGCGGACTTCGGCTGGTTCGCCTACACCCCGCTCTCGGACGCCCTGCACTCGCCGGGCCACGGCGCGGACTTCTGGGTCGCCGGGCTGGCCGTCTCCGGTCTGGGCACCATCCTCGGTGCGGTCAACATGATCACCACCGTGGTCTGCTTGCGCGCACCGGGCATGACGATGTGGCGGATGCCCATCTTCACCTGGAACATCCTGGTCACCAGCGTGCTGATCCTGATGGCGTTCCCGATCCTGACCGCGGCCCTGATGGGTCTGCTGGCGGACCGGCAGCTGGGCGCGCACGTGTTCGACCCCGCCAACGGCGGCGTCATCCTGTGGCAGCACCTGTTCTGGTTCTTCGGGCACCCGGAGGTCTACATCGTGGCGCTGCCGTTCTTCGGCATCGTCTCGGAGATCTTCCCGGTGTTCAGCCGCAAGCCGCTGTTCGGCTACACCGGCCTGGTGTACGCGACGCTGGGCATCGCGGCGCTGTCGGTCGTGGTGTGGGCGCACCACATGTACGCGACCGGCGCGGTGCTGCTGCCGTTCTTCTCGTTCACCACGTTCCTCATCGCCATCCCGACCGGCATGAAGTTCTTCAACTGGATCGGCACCATGTGGCGCGGCCAGCTGACCTTCGAAACGCCGATGATCTTCAGCGTCGGGTTCCTGGTGACGTTCCTGTTCGGCGGTCTGACCGGCGTGCTGCTGGCCGCCCCGCCGATCGACTTCCACGTCTCGGACACGTACTTCGTGGTGGCGCACTTCCACTACGTGCTCTACGGCACCATCGTGTTCGCGACCTTCGCCGGGATCTACTTCTGGTTCCCGAAGATGACCGGCCGCATGATGGACGAGCGCCTCGGCAAGCTGCACTTCTGGCTGACGTTCATCGGCTTCCACACCACGTTCCTGGTGCAGCACTGGCTGGGCAACGAGGGCATGGTCCGGCGGTACGCGGACTACCTGGAATCCGACGGCTTCACCGCGCTGAACACGCTGTCCACCGTGGGTGCGTTCATCCTCGGTGCCTCGATGCTGCCGTTCCTGTGGAACGTGTTCAAGAGCTACCGGTACGGCGAGATCGTCGACGTCGACGACCCGTGGGGCTACGGCAACTCCCTGGAGTGGGCCACGTCCTGCCCGCCGCCGCGGCACAACTTCACCGAGCTGCCCCGGATCCGGTCCGAGCGCCCGGCGTTCGAGCTGCACTACCCGCACGTCGCGGAGCGGATGCGCCTCGAAGCGCACGTCGGCCTCACCGGCAAGCCGCTGGCGCACGCCGCCCCCTCGGAGAAGGCCGCCCAGGCCGTCACGCCGCCCGAGCAGGGCGGGGACCGCGACGCCAGGGAGAAGTGACCGCACCCACCGGCGGCACCGCGGGAGCGCAACGTGACGTGCGCGCTACCGCCGCACCGCACCGCTGTGCCAAGGTGAGTCGGCTCTGAAGTACGAGCCCCGGGGGGCCCCAGGTCTGCCGGGGTTTCTCGTGTTCCCGACCGGAAAGGAGTGCCGGCAGCCGTGAGCACGCCGAAACCCACCACCGTGCTGATCACCGTGACCGGGCAGGACAAGCCGGGGGTCACCTCCGTGCTGTTCGCCGCCCTCACCGCGCACGGGGTGGACATCGTCGACGTCGAACAGGTCGTCATCCACGACCGGCTGGTGCTCGGCGTGCTGGTCTCCACCGACGGCGACGCCGAACACCTCCAGGAAGCCGTCGAGCAGGCCATGGCCACCGTCGGCATGGCCGTGGACGTGCTGATCGGCGCGCCCGACGGCGACCCGGCGAAGCGGGCCGCCACGCACGTCGTCGTCGTGCTCGGGCACCCGGTGTCCGCCCGCAGCTTCACCGAGGTCGCGCGCCGACTCGCCGCGATGAACGTCAACATCGACTCCATCCGCCGCGTCGCCGACTACCCGGTCACCGGGCTCGAACTGCAGGTCACCGCCCCCGACTCCAGCGACGAGATGGGGGCGCTGCTCACCTCCGAGATGGGCGACCTGTCCGCCGGGCTCGGCGTGGACGTGGCCGTCGAGCGCGCCGGGCTGACCCGGCGGGCCAAGCGGCTCGTCGTGTTCGACGTGGACTCCACGCTCATCCAGGGCGAGGTCATCGAGATGCTCGCCGCCAAGGCCGGCTGCGAAGAAGCGGTCCGCGAGGTCACCGAGCGCGCCATGCGCGGCGAACTGGACTTCGCCGAGTCGCTGCGGGAGCGCGTCGCCGTGCTCGAAGGGCTGCCCGCCACTGTGCTCGACGAGGTCGCCGCCGACCTCGAACTCACCCCCGGCGCGCGCACCACCGTGCGCACCCTGCGCAGGCTCGGGTTCCACACCGGCGTCGTCTCCGGCGGGTTCACCCAGATCATCGACCACCTCGTCGCCGAGCTCGGGCTGGACTTCAGCGCCGCCAACGAGCTGGAGGTCGTCGACGGCAAGCTCACCGGCCGCGTCATCGGCGAGATCGTCGACCGGCCCGGCAAGGCCCGTGCGCTGCGCCGGTTCGCCGCCGAGTTCGGCGTGCCGTCCGGGCAGTGCGTCGCCGTCGGCGACGGCGCCAACGACATCGACATGCTCTCCGCCGCCGGGCTCGGCGTCGCGTTCAACGCGAAACCCGCGCTGCGCGAGGTGGCCGACACCGCGCTGTCCCACCCGTTCCTCGACGCGATCCTGTTCGTGCTCGGCGTGACCCGCGCCGAAGTGGAACTCGCCGACGCCGAGGACGGCGTGCTGCGGCGCGTTCCGCTCGAAGCGTGACCCGGAACCCCGTCCGCGTCGCGGTCGTTGACGGGTGGAGATCACGAGTCGAACGGAGATGACCGACGTGGACGAGGTGTCCTTGCGCATCGAGGCGGCCCCGGAGAAGGTCTGGGACCTGCTCGCCGACATCACCCGGATGCCGGAGTGGAGTCCGGACCTGTGGCGTTGCAGCTGGCGCGGGAAGGTGCGGGAACCCGTCGCCGGGGCCAGGTTCATCGGCTTCAACAAGACCGGTTTCCCGACGCCGAACGTCATCGAGAGCGCCGAACGCGGCCGCGAGTTCTCCTTCCGCACCACCGCGCACGACACCGTGTGGCGCTACCTGCTCACCCCGGACGGGGACGGCACCGTGGTGACCGAGCAGCGCGACACCTCGAAGAGCAAGAAGTTCGTGGTGAACACGCTCAACCGGCTCGCCGGGGGCGAGGAGAAGCTCGCCGCCTCGTTCCGGGGCGGGATGGAGAAGACGCTGCAACGGCTCAAGGCCACCGCGGAGGCGTGAGCCCGGAGCCGGTGGACCGTTCGCCCCGCACGAACGGTCCGCCCGCGCCGCCGGCCGCCGCGGAATGAGAGATCCGTCGCCACCGCCGCGGCCCGGGAGCAGGGGACAATCGGGGTGTGCCCGACGTGCTCGACCCCCTGCTCACCCGCTACGCCTCCTGGCTGGCGATGCCCACCGAAGCGACCGCGGACACCTCCGACGAGGACCCGGACGAGGTCGTGCTGATGCCGATGGTGCTGCGCATCGAACGCGGCACCCCGCCCGGCCGCACCGCGCTGCTGGAGGCGGCGGCCTCCGCCGCGCTCGCGGTGTGCCTGGACGAGCGGGCCGAGCCCGGCGGGGAGTGGCACGAGCAGCTGCACCGCTGGACCTCCGGCCGCATCCGCAAGGTGTCCCGGCGGGCCCGCGGCGCGCACTGGGCCGCCGTGCAGGACCTCCCCGGCCGCACCGTCGAGGTGGACGGCGCCGAGGTGCGGGCGTTCCTGCCCTCGCGCGTCGCCGACATGCCGAAGGAGCTCACCCGGCTGCAGATCTCCGGCAGCGAACTCGACGCCGACGAACCGGGCCCGCCGCGCCCGGACGCGCCGGTGCTGTGGCTGAACCCGCACGTGCCGATGAGCGCGGGCAAGTCCGCCGCGCAGGTCGGGCACGCCACCATGTTCCTCGCCGCGCTGCTGCACGGCGAAGGCCGCGCCCACGAGGTGGCACGCTGGTCGGCGGCCGGCCTGCCCTGCTCGGTGCGGACCGCGGACCCGGCGACCTGGGCGCGGCTGCTGCCCGGTGACGACGCGGAGACGGCGTGGCGCCGCGACGGCGTGGCCGCGGTCCGCGACGCCGGGTTCACCGAGGTCGACCCGGGCACCGTGACCGTCCTCGGGCAGTGGCGCTGACGGTTCCCGCGGCGCGGGTCCGCGCCGGTCACCGGGGCGCCGCGCCGAACGTAGTCCGCGTGCTCGACCTTCGGGATTCCCCTGTGCCGCAACGGTTCCGCTCCTGGTCCTTGGGCGCTCGACCGAACGCTTGCTAGGGTCGATACCCCACCAGGCTCCTTCCACGCGACGACGCGGGAGAGGGGAAGTCCGTTGCGCCACGGCATCGTGCTGTTCACCAGCGATCGCGGGATCACCCCGGGCCAGGCCGCGCAGGCGGCCGAGCAGGCCGGGTTCGACACCTTCTACGTCCCCGAGCACACCCACATCCCGATCAAGCGCACCGCCGCGCACCCCGGCACCGGCGGCGCCGACCTGCCCGACGACCGCTACCTGCGCACCCTGGACCCGTGGGTGAGCCTGAGCTCGGCCGCCGCGCTCACCACCCGGATCGAGCTGGCCACGGCGGTGGCGCTGCCCGTCGAATCCGACCCCATCGCGCTCGCCAAGACGATCGCCTCGCTCGACCTGCTCTCCGGCGGCCGGGTCGTGCTGGGAGCCGGGTTCGGCTGGAACACCGACGAGCTCGCCGACCACCAGGTGCCCGCGCACCGGCGCCGGACCGCGCTGCGCGAGCATCTGGAGGCGATGCGCGCGCTGTGGACCGAGGAGGAGGCCGAGTACTCCGGCGAGTTCGTGCGCTTCGGGCCGTCCTGGGCCTACCCGAAACCGTCCCGCATCCCGGTGCTGATCGGGGCGGGCGCCGGGCCGAAGACCTTCGCGTGGATCGCCGCGCACGCCGACGGCTGGATCACCACCCCCGCCGACACCGACGTACCCGGCGGTGCGGACCGGTTGCGGACGGCCTGGGCCGAGGCGGGCCGGGCGGGCGCACCGGAGATCCGCGTGCTGGCCACCCGGAAGCCCACGCCGGACCTGCTCGCGGAATGGGCCGACTGCGGTGTCGCGGAAGCGATCTGGGGACTGCCCGACGCGCCCGCCGACGACGTGCGGAGCTACTTGGCGCGGCACGCCGAACGGCTCGGCATCGGGCGGTCCTGACCCGTTCGAGCAGCGCCCCGGCGCTTCGGTGAGGGTTCTCCCGTCGAACGCCGAGCGACGCGCCCGCGGACGCGCCGGAGGCGCTTCACTCGGTGCCCGGCGGCGGAGACCTGCGGAGACCGGCGCGAGGGGGCGGGTGGACCGCCCGCCGGCCGCGTCGATCGCCCCAGGGGGGCGACCGGGGCCGTGGAGCCCGCGGGGCGGGCCCCGCGACCACCGAGGGGAGTGCGGCGAAGCGCTGGGCCGGAATCACCCGGTCCAGCGCTTCGCGTCGCCCGATCAGCGGTGGTGCCGCCGGAACTCACGCCGCCGAACTCCGGGTCGTCGCCGAGCATCCGCTCATCGCCGGACTCCCGGTCGCCGCCGATTTCCCGGTCGCCGCCGATTTCCCGGTTGTCGCCGATGTGCCGGTTGTCGCCGGGCTCCCGCTCGTCGCCGACCATCCGATCGCCGCCCGAACGCCCGATGGCCGCCCGATCGCCGCCGACGTCGCGAACGCCGCGCCCGGCTCGTGGCAGCAGCCGAGGGCCTGCCCGTTCCTCCTGCCCTTGGCGGAATCGCGCGCCGAGGGGTTCCCCGGTCCGTCGCCGCGCCTCGCCTCGCTCCCGATCACCTCGTCCGTAGCGTCCGGGGTGAACGTACGAAGCGACCCGAAAGGAACCCCGCATGCGCAAGACGCTGACCACCCTGGCCCTGTGCACCGCCGCCTTCTCCGCGCTCGGCGCGGGTACCGCGCTCGCCGAAGAAGTGGTGATCGGGCACTACGACACCTCCGCCGAGTGCTCCGACGTGCTCATGCAGCACGCCGCCGACGGTGACCCGGGCCCGCTGATGTGCGCGCCGACCACCGACGATCCGGAAGGTCCGACCGACCTCGTGCGCGGCTGAGAACCGGCGCCGGAACAGCCCGGCCTCGCGTCTCCGCACGAATTCCCCCGTCCACGCGGCGGGGGAATTCGTCGGTCAGCGGGCCGGCTCGTCGTCCCCGACTCCGCGCGCGGCGAGGGCTTCACCCAACTCGTCGGAGTGGCGCAGCGTGCGGACCAGGAACGGGACGGCGAACGCGCTCGGCGACCGGTCCGCGTTCCGGGCCCGCTGCGCCTCCCGCGTCTCCGCCGCGATGATCGACAGCGCGGCGACGGCCTGCAAGGTCAACCCCACGAGCAAGCCCACCCGCTCCGGGCGGACCCCGACGCGCCGCAGCGGCGACAACCCGCGCTCCACCGCCGACACCAGGTCGTCGACCCGGGTGGTCAACGTGAACAGGTTCGCCGCCGCGATCGCCGCCAGCAGCCGCAACGTCACCACGCCCGCCTGCTGCGCCCCCAGCGTCCACCACTGCAGGAGGAAGATCACCGCCAGCAGCGGCAGCAGCAGCCGGGACACCTGCCAGCAGCGCCGCGGCGGGATCCGCGCCACCGCGTAGCCCAGCAGCACCCCGGCCACCACCGCGCCCAGCGCCACCGGCGAACCCAGCAGGAAGATCAGCACCGCGAACGCCAGCAGCAGCACGAACTTCACCCCGGCCGGAGTCCGGTGCAGCGCGCTCGACCCCGGCTCGTACAGGCCGATCGGGCTCATCCGGCCAGCTCCCGGTAGTGCGCCAGCGCCGCCGCCGGGGCGTCGTCCGCGGCCACCCGGCCCTCGTCGATCACCACCACCCGGTCGAAGCCGTCCAGCAGGTGCAGGTCGTGCGTCACCAGCACCACCTGCTGCGGCAGCTGCTGCAGCAGCTCCACGAAGTGCCGCTTGTTGCGCAGGTCCAGCAGCGTCGTCGGCTCGTCGCACACCAGCACGTCCGGCTCCAGCACAAGCATCGAGCACAGCGCCAGCAGCTGCTTCTGCCCACCGGAGAGCTGGTGCGCCGGGTGCTCCGCGTAGCCGTCGAGGCCGTGCCGGGCCAGCACCTCCGCCGCCCGCCGCTCCCGCTCCGCCTTCGGCACGCCGTGCCTGCGCAGCGAGAACGCGACGTCCTCCCCGGCCGTCGGCATCACGATCTGGCTGTCCGGGTTGGTGAACACGAACCCGACCCGGCGGCGCACCGCCCGGCCCTCCCGCGCCGGATCCAACCCGTCCACCAGCACCCGCCCGCGCGTCGGCGACACCAGCCCGTTGATCATGCGGGCGAGGGTGGACTTGCCGGACCCGTTCGCCCCCACGAACGCGACCCGCTTCTCCGGCAGCCGGAGGTCCACGCCGTCCAGCACCGCGTGCTCGCCGTAGGCGTGCCCGACGCCCTCGAACTCGATCACTCCACTCGCTCCCACACCGTCGCCACGCCCAGCCCGCCACCGGAGGACAGGGCCGCCACCCCGGTGCGCGGCCCGTCCTCGCGCACCATGCGGCTGAACAATCGCACCACCAGGACCGCGCCGGACGCGCCCCAGGGGTGCCCGAGCGCGATGGCCCCGCCGTCCGGGGACACCGCGCGCTCGTCGATCCCGGCCGCATCGGTGCAGGCCAGCACCTGACCGGCGAACGCCTCGGTGAACTCGACCAGCTCCGGAGCGGGCCGGTCGCGCAGCACGTGCCGCAACGCGGGCACCGCGCCCAGGCCCAACCGGTTCGGATCGACCCCGCAGGTGCGCTCGGCCACCAGCCGCAGCCCCGGCACCCCGAGCCGGCGGCGCTCCCGCTCGCTGGTGACCAGCACGGCCGCGGCGCCGTCGCTGATCCCGCACGAGTTCGCCGCCGTCGCGGTGCCGTCCGCCGTGAACGCCGGGCGGAACCGGGCCAGCCGTTCCGGGGTGAAACCGCGCCGCGGCCGCTCGTCCCGCAGCCCGCTGACATCGACCAGCTCCGCGTCGAACCGGCCCGCGTCCTGCGCGGCGACCGCGCGCGCGTGGCTGCGCGCCGCGAACTCGTCCTGCCGCCGCCGCGACACGCCCGCCTCCGCCGCCACCACGTCCGCGGCCGGACCCATGTCCGGATCGCCCACCTCGGCGGGCGCGAACGGGGCGCGCGAGTAGAACCGCGGCGGCTCCCCCGCCGACCGGGGCCGGTGCGCCCGCCACGGCGCCGTCGACGCGCTCTCCACCCCACCGGCCAGGTAGCGCTCCCCGGCACCGCCGCGCACCAGCGCCGCCGCCGCCACGATCGCGCTCAACCCGCTCGCGCACTGCCGATCCACCGACATGCCCGGCATCTCCAGGTCGAGCCCGGCGCGCAGCGCCGCCACCCGCGCCGGGTTCCCGCCCGGCCCCAGCACGTTGCCCAGCAGCACGTCGTCCACCGAATCCAAGCCCGAATCCCGCAGCACCGCCGCCAGCACCGGGGCGGCCAGCCGATCCACCTCCCAGTGCTTCAACGCGCCGCCGACCTCGCCGACGGGGCTGCGGCGGGCGGCGATCACCACCGGTTCGCGATCGCTCACGCGGGCACCTCCGCGTCGAGCGCACCGTCCCGCAGCAGCCGCGCCACCTCGGCCCGCGCCGGTTTCCCCGCCGGAGTGCGGGGCAGCTCGGGCAGCACCAGCCACCGCCGCGGGCGTTTCGCCGGCTCCAGGCGCCGGGTCGCGTCCCGCAGCCGCGCCCGCGTCGGCGGTGATCCCGGATCGACCTCCAGCACCGCGGTCACCAGCGCGCCCAGCCGCCGATGCGGCGTCCCCGCCACCACCACGTCCAGCACCCCGCCGACCGCGCGCAGCACCGCCTCCACCTCTTCCGCGGCGACCAGGTGCCCGCCCGTGCCGATCACCGACCCGGCGCGGCCCAGCACCGTCACCGTGCCGTCCTCGTGGCGCACCGCCCGATCACCCACCCCGCGCCAGCCGGGCTCGGCGGGCACGAGGACACCGCCGCGCAGGTGGCCGTCGCAGACCAGCTCGGACCGCGCCCACAACGCACCCGGCACCTCCGGCGGGAGGGACGCGCCGGACTCGTCGCGCACGTCCACCTCCACCACCGGGCGCAGCCGCGGCTCACCGCGCCGCACCGCCACCAGCGACAGCTCCGCCGCCCCGTAGTACTCCAGCAGCTCGCACCCCGGCAGCACCCGGTGCAGCCGAGCTTCCAGCTCCGCGTCCACCGCCGCACCACCGCACACCACCAGCCGCAGCCGGGGGCGCGGTTCCGGCTCGCGCTCCCACACCGACAGCAGCGCCGCCAGCATCGCGGGCACCACGTGCACCACCGTCGCGTCCCGGCACGCCGCGGCCGCCGCCGTCGCCGACCAGCGGCGCAGCAACCGCAGCGACGCGCCCCCGTGCAGCGCGTGCACGGCGCCGAACAGGAACAGCGAGGAGCTCAACGGGCCCGGCACCAGCACCGCGTCGTCCGGGCCGAGCGGCACGTCCAGCGCCCGGAAGCTCTCCGACCAGGAACGCCGCGACCGCACCAGCACCTTCGGCACCCCGCTGCTGCCCGACGTCGTCGGCAGGTAGAACCAGGTGCGCTCGTCACCCCGCCGCGCGACCGGATCGCCCGGCTCCGGCGCGCCCGAGACCACGACCTCCGGGGCCGCGTCCGCCATCACCTCGTCCCGCCGCGACCAGTCCGGATCCACCACCAGCGCCGCCGCGCCCGCCAGCTCGGCCCCCAGCAGCCAGCACAACCGGTGCACCGGATCCGGTTCGTCCACCGCGACCCGCCGCACGCCCGCCAGCGCCCGCGCCGCACCGTGCGCGCGACGCCGCAGCTCCGCGCCGTCCGAGGCCACGTCGCCGCAGGTCACCCGCGAGATCAGTGCCGGGAGCATTCAGCGCCGCGCCCCGGCCGGCGACGACGGCAGCGCCCGGTGCACCGCCGCCGCCACCAGCGACACCAGCACCAGCTTCACCGCGTCGCCAGGCACGAACACCAGCGACTGCACGGCCGCCGCACCCAGATCACCCGTGAACGCCGCCCAGTACGGGATGCCGATCAGGTAGTCCGCGGCGATGCCCGCCAGGTTCGCGGCCAGCAGCAGCGGCAACCCGGGCCGCGGCAGTCCGCGCTGCACGATCAGCCCCACCACGACCGCCGAGAGCAACCAGCCGATCACGAACCCGCCGCTCGGGCCCGCGAACGGGGCGATGCCGCCCCGCCCACCGGACAGCAGCGGCAGCCCGATCGCCACCAGCGCCAGGAACAGCAGCACCGAGGCGCCCGCCCGGCGCGCCCCCAGGATGCTGCCCGCCAGCAGCGGCCCCATGTTCTGCAGCACCACCGGCACCGCCGCGCCCGCCAGGTACAGGCCGGGGAACAACCCGAGCACGGCGATGAACGCCGCGAACACCACGGTCCTGGCCAGGTCCGCGGCCGGTTCGGTGCGCTGCGCGGGCACGACGCCTCCTCATGAGGATCAGGGGATCGGCGTCAACGTACCCGCAGGCGGGGCCGGGGCGGAAAGACCTGCGCCACATCGTGGACACCCGGCGACCCGTGCACGAGCTCAGCCCGCCGCCGCGTTCAGCCGCGTCAGCGCACCCCGCACCACCTGCGGATCGTGCGTCGTCCAGAACGGGGGCAGCGAAGCCCGCAGGAACCCGCCGTAGCGGGCGGTGGCCAGCCGCGGGTCGAGCACCGCGATGACCCCCCGGTCGTGCGAGGACCGCAGCAGCCGCCCAGCACCCTGCGCCAGCAGCAGCGCCGCGTGCGTGCCTGCCACGGTCAGGAAACCGTTGCCGCCGTGCGCGGAGACCGCCTTCTGCCGCGCCGAGGCCAACGGGTCGTCCGGTCTGGGGAACGGGATCCGGTCCATCACCACGAGCTGCAGCGAATCCCCGGGCACGTCCACCCCCTGCCACAGCGACAAGGTCCCGAACAGGGACGTCGCCGGGTCGGCGGCGAACTTGGCGACGAGCTGCGCCGTGTTGTCCTCGCCCTGGCACAGCACCGGCGTGCCGAGCCGCCCCCGCAGTTCCTCGGACGCCTGCCGCGCGGCCCGCATCGAGGAGAACAACCCGAGGGTGCGGCCCCCGGCGGCCTCGACGAGTTCGGTGAGCTCGTCGAGGTATTCCGGCGGCAACCCGTCCCGCCCGGGCTGCGGCAGGTGCCGGGCGACGTAGAGGATCCCGCTGCGCTGGTGCTCGAACGGCGAGCCGACGTCCAGCCCCGTCCACTTCGGGCCACCGGAGTCGGACGGCACCTCCTTGCCGCTGGCCATGCCCGCGGCGGGGGAGGCGGTGCGCTCGGGCGGCAGCCCCCACTGCCGGGCGAGGGTGTCGAAGGACCCGCCGAGCGCCAGCGTCGCCGAGGTGAGCACCGTCGTGCGTTGCCCGAACAGCCGTTCCCGCAGCAGCCCACCGACGCCGAGCGGCGCGACCTTCACCGCGGGCGCCCGGTTCGGTTCGGCGGCGACCCACACCACGTCGCGGCGCTGCCCCTCCGGCTCGTCGAAGGCGTCGAGCAGCCGCACCGCGTTGTCGTGCACCTCTTCGGTGACGGCGAGCGCGAGCTTGCGGGCGCTGCTGCCGTCCGGGTCCTCCTTGCGCTCCGGCCCGAGCGCGGTGGTGCAGGCGGCCGCGGCGTCGCGCAACGCGGTGAGCGCACCGCCGAGCGCTTCGGGCATCTCCTCCAGCCGCTGCGGCCGGGCGTCGGCGAGGACGATCTCCAGCCCTTCGGCGGCCTCGTCGAGCCGGTCGGCGATGCCCTGGTCGATGGCACGCCCGCAGCGCCGCGCGGCGAGCTTCGCCTGGTTCGCCGACAGCTCGCCGGTCGCGGCGGAGGTGACCCGGTCGACGAGGTCGTGCGCCTCGTCGACCACGACGACGTCGTGCTCGGGCAGCACCGGCCGGTCGTCGAGGGCGTCGATGGCCAGCAGCGCGTGGTTGGTGACGACGACGTCGGCGCGGCCCGCCTCACCGCGGGCGCGTTCGGCGAAGCAGTCGGTGCCGATGGGACAGCGGTGCACGCCGAGGCATTCCTTCGCGGTCACCGACAGCTGCCGCCACGCCTGGTCGGTGACGCCGGGCACCAGCTCGTCGCGGTCCCCGGTCTCGGTCTCGGTGGCCCATTCGCGGACCCGCTTGACCTGGCGTTCCAGCGCGGAGGCGGCGAACGGGTCGAACAGCGCGCCCTCCTCCGGTTCGGCTGGAGCGCCGCCCTCGACCCGGTTCAGGCACAGGTAGTTGCGGCGGCCCTTCAAGATCGCGAAGGTCGGCGGCCTGCCGAGCGCGTCGGCGAGCGCCTTCGACAGCCGGGGCAGGTCGCGGTCGACGAGCTGGCGCTGCAGGGCGATCGTGGCCGTCGAGATCACCACGGTGGTGGCGGCGGCGACGGCGTGCCGGATCGCGGGCACCAGGTAGGCCAGCGACTTCCCGGTGCCGGTCCCGGCCTGCACGGCGAGGTGCTCGCCGGAGGCGATGGAGTGCTCGACGGCCGCCGCCATCCGCGACTGGCCCTCGCGTTCGGAGCCGCCGACGGAGCTCACCGCCAGGCCCAGCAGCGTCGCCAGGTCCGGGATCCGCTCCGGTGGTTTCGCCGTGATCGGTTCGTCCCGGCGCTGCTTGCGGCGTTCGGGCGGTCCCTGCGACGCCAGGTCGGCGGCGATCTCGGGTGGGAGCTCGTCATCGTCGTCGAGCGCGAACACGTCCGGATCGGACCACTGCGGAACAGAACCTGGCACGCCCGGCAACGCTACCGGCCACCTCCGACGCCCCGAGCGGGTGCATCGGGCCGTGCACCCGACGTCACGCCACCACCGGGGTCCCCGTGGCGCGCACCCCCGCCGCGCGCAGCTCGTCCAGCGCCGCGTCGACCGTGGCCCGCGCGACGCCCGCCGTCAGGTCCAGCAGCACGGTCGTCGCGAACCCGGCCGCCGCCGCGTCCAACGCCGTCGCCCGCACGCAGTGATCGGTCGCGATGCCCACCACGTCCACCTCGGTGACCCCGCGCTCGGCCAGCCACTCGGCGAGGCCGCGGCCGTCGCCGTCGACGCCCTCGAAACCCGAGTAGCCGTCGTCGAAACGTCCCTTCGAGAACACGGCCCGCACCGGACCCACCTCCAGCTCCGGGTGGAACGCCGCGCCCGCCGTGCCCGCCACGCAGTGCACCGGCCAGGACCGCACGTAGTCCGGCTCCGAGCTGAAGTGGCCGCCCGGGTCCACGTGGTAGTCGCGGGTGGCGACCACGTGCGCGTACTCGGACTCCGCCACGTGCCGGGAGATCGCCGCCGCCACCCCGGCCCCACCGGCCACGGCCAGCGCGCCGCCCTCGCAGAAGTCGAGCTGCACGTCCACGACCAGCAGCGCGCGCACCGCAGCGCTCATGCCGTCTCCTCCGCCTGGAACACCGTCGGGATCGCGGGCTCCCCGCTGGACAACTTCAAGCCCTCCCACGGCAGGCTCACCAAGGCGTGCCGCAGGCGCTCCCGATTGTCCTCCAGCGTCGGCAGGTCCTCGACCCGCTCGCCACCGCGGACCAGCGGGATCGGCACCACCCGGTCGTGCGGGCCCGCCTTCGGGTCCTCGAAACCGCGACCGGTGCGGAACACGACCTCCTCCAGCGCGGTGCCCGTGTCCTTGTGCCTGCGCAGCGCCGACTTCGTGCCGCCGCGGGACTCCTTGTGCGTGCTGCGCTTCGCGACCGGCCGGCCCTCCACGTCGGTCAGCTTGTAGACCATGCCCGCCGTCGGCGCCCCCGAACCGGTGACCAGCGATGTGCCCACCCCGTAGCCGTCCACCGGTTCCGCGCGCAGCGAGGCGATCGCGTACTCGTCCAGATCGCCGGACACGACGATCCGGGTGCCCGTCGCGCCCAGCGAATCCAGCTGCTCCCGCGCCTGCCGCGCCAGCACGCCGACATCACCCGAGTCGATGCGCACCGCGCCCAGCCCCGGACCCGCCACCTCCACCGCCGTCGCGATGCCGCGCGAGATGTCGTAGGTGTCCACCAGGAGTGTCGTGTCCGCGCCAAGTGCGGCGATCTGCGACTCGAACGCGGCACGCTCGGAGTCGTGCAGCAACGTGAACGAATGCGCCGAGGTGCCCGCCGTCGGGATCCGGTAGCGGCGGCCCGCCTCCAGGTTCGAGGTCGCGGTGAACCCGGCCAGGTAGGCGGCGCGGGCCGCGGCCACCGCCGACTCCTCGTGGGTGCGGCGCGACCCCATCTCGATGATCCGCCTGCCGTTGGCCGCCGACACCATCCGCGCGGCCGCCGCGGCGATCGCGCTGTCGTGGTTCATGATCGACAGGATGACGGTCTCCAGGATGACCGCCTCGGCGAACGTGCCGCGCACCGTCAGCAGCGGCGAACCCGGGAAGTACAGCTCCCCTTCCGGGTAACCGTCCACGTCGCCGCGGAACCGGTAGTCGCGCAACCACGAGAGGGTGGTCTCATCGACCACATGATCCTCGGCAAGGCGCTCCAGCTCGGCTTCGTCGAAGCGGAAGTTCTCGATCGCCTCCAGCACCCGCTCCGTGCCGCCGACCACGCCGTAGCGGCGACCGTCCGGCAACCGCCGGGTGAACGCCTCGAACACGCACCGGCGCTCCGCGGTCCCATCCCGCAAGGCGCTGGCCAGCATGGTCAGCTCGTAATGATCTGTGCGCAACGCGGTACTGGCAGCGGCCGTCATGGATCAGAGGTTACGTGGCCGCGACCGCCCGCCCCCTCCGCAGGTCGTGCCCGAATTGACCGTGCGGTCGACATGCGCTCCGTGCCCGCGTGCGAACATGGGGACATGACCTCGCCCGCTGAACTGGAGCGCGCGCAACTGGAACCGGCTGAACTCGGAGACGAGGACAAGCCGTGGGTCACCGTGGTCTGGAACGACCCGGTGAACCTGATGTCCTACGTGACCTACGTTCTGCAGAAGATCTTCGGTTACAGCCGGGACCACGCGACCAAGCTCATGCTCGACGTCCACAACAAGGGCCGGGCCGCCGTGTCCTCGGGCGCCAAGGAGAAGGTCGAGGGCGACGTCGCGAAACTGCACGCCGCAGGCCTGTGGGCCACGATGCAGAAAGACTCGTGATCACGTGAACGGCTGGACTCGCAAGAACGGGCACGTCGTCGCCGAGCTCTCCCAGCAGGAAGCGGCCGTGATCCGGGGGCTCGTCGGCCAGATCAAGGACATGCTCACCGCGCGCGCCGAGGAGACGCCGCAGGACGAGCTCGCCGAACTCACCGGCATCCGCACCGGTCCCTCCACCCCGCCCGAGGACCGGGTCCTCGGACGGCTGCTGCCCGACTTCTACCGCCGCGACCCCGAAACCGGGGAGACCGACGAGGAGCAGCCCGAAGCCGCGGGCGCCATGCGCTCCCTCTACGAACCCGAACTGCTCGACGTCAAGACCGGCGTCGCCGCCGTCGTCCTCGACACCTGCCCCCGCGAAGGCGGCCGGGTCGTGCTCAGCGGCGAGCAGGCCGACAACTGGATGGCCGCGCTCAACGACGTGCGGCTCGCGCTCGGCACCGCACTCGACGTGCAGGACGACATGCCGGAGGAACCGCCGGAGGACGACCTGCGGCGGGAGCACCTCGGGGTGTACCAGTGGCTCACCTGGGTCCAGGACAGCCTGGTCGACGCGGTCTCTTCTTGAGGGAATTCTTCGTTCCCCAGCCTGATTTTCGGGTGGGGTGGCGGAACCCGCGGGTGGTCCTTTTGCTTTGGTGGTCGCTGCTCAGCGGCTTTGCCGCTGACAAGAGGTAGATCGGGCGGCGGGTTGCTCGGTCTCGGTTTCCGAGTCTCTCCCTGCGGCAGGATGGGGGGATGGCTGCCGGGACGCGGGATTCGATCGTGGACGTGGGCGGGGTGCTCGTCGGGCACCACCAGCGGCTGGACGAGCGGTGGGCCACCGGGACGAGCGTGGTGCTCACCCCCGGCGGCGCGACCGCCGCGGTGGACGTGCGCGGCGGCGGCCCCGGCACCCGCGAGACCGACGTGCTCGAACCGACCCACCTCGTCGCGCAGGCGCACGGCGTGGTGCTCACCGGCGGGAGCGCCTACGGGCTCGCCTCCGCCGACGGCGCGATGAGCTGGCTCGCCGACCGCGGCTACGGCCTCCGGGTCGGCGGGCACGCCCACGAAGTGGTGCCGGTGGTGCCCGCCGCCGTGCTGTTCGACCTGCCGATGGGGGACTGGGGCAACCGGCCCGGCGCCGAGTTCGGCCGCCTCGCCTGCGACGCCGCCACCGCCGACGAGTCCCGCGAGGGCAACGTCGGCGCGGGCGCCGGCGCCGTCGCCGGCTCGCTCAAGGGCGGCATCGGCACCGCGGGCGAGGTGTTCCACAGCGCGGCGCTCGGCATCGATGTCACCGTCGGCGCGCTGTTCGCGGTCAACTCCCTCGGCTCCGTGATCGACCCGGAGACCGGACTGCCCTGGGACGGCCACCCCGGGCTGCGCGCCCCCGCCGAAGCCGAGGTCGTCGCCGCCCGCGCCCGCACCGGGCCCACCGCGGGCCGCCCCTCCCGGCACGGCACCGCGTCCCGCCCCTTGAACACCACCATCGGCGTCGTCGCCGTCGACCTCGCGCTCACCAAGGCGCACTGTAAGCGGATCGCCGTCGCCGCCCACGACGGGCTCGCCCGGGCCATCCGGCCCGCGCACTCCCTCGCCGACGGTGACACGGTGTTCGCGCTCGCCACCGGGGAACGCGAGCCCGGTGCGCAGTGGGTTCCGGTGCTCGACGAGGTGTGCGCCGTTGCCGCCGGCGTGGTGCGCCGGGCGATCGTGCGGGCCGTGCTCGCCGCCGAACCCGTCGGCGAGGTGACGTCGTACACGAGCCTCTACCCCTCGGCGCGGGAATGAACCAAGGTGGGCGGACGTTGATCCCGCAAACGGCACCGGACCGCGGGAATTCCGCATGCTGGACACCGGTGCCCCACATAGTAGGATGGTGCCTGTGCTGGTGATTCGACGTGACCTCGTGGACGCGATGGTCGCGCACGCTCGACGGGACCACCCGGACGAGGCGTGCGGCGTCATCGCCGGTCCCGACGGGTCGGACCGCCCCGAGCGGCTCATCGAGATGATCAACGCGGAGCGCTCGCCGACGTTCTACCGGTTCGACTCCGGCGAGCAGCTCAAGGTGTGGCGGGGGATGGACGAGGCCGACGAGGAGCCCGTCGTCATCTACCACTCGCACACCGCCACCGAGGCGTACCCGTCGCGCACCGACGTCTCCTACGCCTCGGAGCCCAACGCGCACTACGTCCTCGTGTCCACCAGGGACCCGGAGACCCACGAACTGCGCTCCTACCGGATCCTCGACGGCGTGGTGACCGAGGAGCCGGTGCAGATCGTGGAGTCGTACATGTTCGCCCACACCGGCGCCGACGAGGTGCCCGACCAGGGCTGAGCCGCTCCCGCCGCCCCGCCGCGGCGGGTTGCGGCGTGCGCAAGTTCCGTTCAGTAGTCCTCGTGGACAGGGAGGTTCCCATCATGGCAATCAAGGTCTCGATCCCCACCATCCTGCGCAGCCACACCGACGGGCAGAAGTCCGTCGAAGCCAGCGGCAGCACCGTCGCCGAGGTCATCAACGACCTCGACAGCAAGCACGGCGGCCTCAAGGACCGCCTGGTCAAGGAAGGCTCGCTGCACCGCTTCGTCAACGTCTACGTCAACGACGAGGACGTGCGCTTCGCCGGTGGCCTGGAGGCCAGCGTGGCCGACGGGGACAACGTGACGATCCTGCCCGCCGTCGCCGGCGGCATGCGCTGATCTCCCACCGCCGCTGAGACAGGAGGCTCGTCGTGGCCCGCTACGACTCGCTGCTCGACGCGCTCGGTGACACCCCGCTGGTGGGCTTGCCGAACCTCTCGCCCGCCGCTGACGTGCGGCTCTGGGCGAAGCTGGAAGACCGGAACCCGACCGGTTCGATCAAGGACCGCGCGGCGCTGTCCATGATCGAAGCGGCGGAGAAGGAAGGCAGGCTCACCACCGGCTGCACCATCCTGGAGCCCACCTCCGGCAACACCGGCATCTCGCTGGCGATGGCCGCGAAGCTCAAGGGCTACGGCCTGGTGTGCGTGATGCCGGAGAACACCTCCGAGGAGCGCAGGCAGATCCTGCAGGCCTTCGGCGCGCGCATCGTGTCCTCGCCCGCGGCGGGCGGCTCCAACCAGGCCGTCGCGGTCGCCAAGGAACTGGCCGAGCAGAACCCGGACTGGGTGATGCTCTACCAGTACGGCAACTCCGCGAACGCCGACGCGCACTACCGGGGGACCGGGCCGGAGATCCTGCGGGACATGCCGGGCATCACGCACTTCGTCGCGGGGCTGGGCACCACCGGCACCCTCGTCGGCGTGGGCCGGTACCTGCGGGAGCAGAAGCCGGGCGTGCAGATCGTCGCCGCCGAACCGCGCTACGGCGAACTCGTGTACGGGCTGCGCAACCTCGACGAGGGCTTCGTGCCGGAGCTCTACGACCCGGACGTGCTGTCCCGGCGGTTCTCCGTCGGCTCCTACGACGCGTTGCGGCGCACTCGGCAGCTGCTGGAATCGGAGGGGATCTTCGCCGGGATCTCCACCGGGGGCGTGGTGCACGCGGCGCTCACCATCGGCGAGAAGATCGCCGCCGCCGGGGAGTCGGCGGACATCGTGTTCGTGGTCGCCGACGCCGGGTGGAAGTACCTGTCCACCGGTGCCTACGGCGGTACCCTCGACGAGGCCGCGCAGCGCCTCGACGGACAGCTCTGGGCCTGAGCCCGGCGAGCGGAAGGCCCATCCGAGCACGCCTCGGGTGGGCCTTCCGCCGTTCCCGGGGGCGTGCGTTGCGGATCGGCGGTCAGCGTTCGGTCAGGCCCGCTTCGTGGGCGATCAACCCGGCCTGCACCCGGTTCGCGCACTCCAGCTTCACCAAGGTCCGGGACACGTAGCCCTTCACCGTCGCCTCCGACAGGAAGAGCCGTTCGCCGATCTGCGCGTTGGACAGGCCGTCGCCGATCCCCGCCAGCACCTCCCGCTCCCGGTCGGTGAGTTCGCGGACCGCCTCCTGCGCGCGCTGCCTCCCGGTCCCGTCCGACGCGGCCACCAGGCGCTTCGCCGCCTGCGGGGACAGCACGGTGTGCCCGTCCGCCGCCACCCGCACCAGGCCGATCAGATCCTCCGGCGGAGTCGACTTCACCAGGAAACCGGACGCCCCGGCCCGCAGCGCCCGCAGCACGTGCTGGTCCGCGTCGAACGTCGTCAGCACCACCACCGCGGGCGCCTCGGGCAGCCGCGCGATGCGTTCCGTCGCGGTCAACCCGTCCACGCCCGGCATCCGCAGGTCCATCAGCACCACGTGCGGCCGGTGCTGCACCACGGCCTCGACCGCCGCGGCCCCGTCCTGCGCGTCGCCCACGACCTCGATGTCCGGTGCCGAGCCGAGGATCGTGCGCAGGTGCGCGCACACCATCGGCTCGTCGTCGACCACGACGACGCGGACCGTCTCGCTCACCACGGAAACCCCGTTCACCGCGGGCCTAGCCCGATCCGGCTTCGGCCGTGGGCACGTACCCGGGGAGTATGGCACCGACCTCGAACCCCCCGTCCCCGGTTCGACCGGACCGGAAGGTCCCGCCGACCAGCTCCACCCGCTGCCGCAGGCCCAGCAACCCGGCCCCGGAACCGCTGGCGGCGAGCTCGCCCCCGCCCGCGGGATCGGGGCGCGTGTTGCGCACCGCCAGCCGCACCCGGTCCGCGTCGTACTCCACGTGCACCAGCACCTCGCTGCCCGGAGCGTGCTTGTGCACGTTCGTCAGCGCCTCCTGCACCACGCGGTAGGCGGTCCTGCCCACCGCCGGGGACACCGCGGTCGACTCGCCGAGCTCGGTGAGCCGCACCGGGACGCCCACCGACTCCGACTCGGCGACCAGCTCGGACAGGTCGGGCAGCGCCGACTCGGCGACCACGTCCGGCCGCTGCTCGCCGGAGCGCAGCACGCCGAGGAAGTCCCGCAGCTCGTCCAGCGCCTGGCAGCCGCCGGCCCGCAGCTCCTCGGCGGCCCGCCGGGTCGCCCCGTCCTGCGCGGTCACCCCCAACGCGCCCGCCTGCAGCACCATCAGGCTCACCCGGTGCGTGACCACGTCGTGCATCTCCGAGGCCAGCTTCGCCCGCTCCTCGGTGCGCACCTGCTCGGCCAGCAGGTGCTGCTCGCGTTCGGCTCGCTCCGCCCGGTCCCGCAGCGCCGCCACCAGCCGCCGCCGCGCGCCGGTCCACAGTCCGAGCAGCGCCGGGAACGCCGTCACCCAGACCGCGTTGTTCAACGTCTCGCCGTCCGGGTTCGTCCACGGCCGCAGCGCCGTGAACACCACCGCGGCGACCAGCACCCAGCCGGCGGCGCGCCACCGGGCCCGCGTCTCGAACGCGGCGAACGCGTAGGTGAGGAACGGCAGTTCCCCGGGCATCCACGGATCGGAGTGCTGGTTGATCGAGAACAGCGCCCCGGTCCCCGTGCTCACCGCGACGAGGTGCACCAGCATCATCACCAGCGCGACGGCCAGCAGCACCACCGGGTAGCGGCGCCGCACCAGCAGGCCCAGCGTGAACAGGTTCAGCACCACCTGCGCGACCCATTCCCCGCCGAGCCACCGGAAGTCCTGCGGCGGCACGTCCGGCGGGAAGAACACGGCCAGGATCGGGCCGAGCGGGAACAGGACGGCGACCAGCACCACGTCGAACACCGCATCGCGCGGGGTGTCCCAGAGATGTCGCCACAGCGGGCGTTGCACAGCCACACCGTAGCCGCGGAACCGGGGCGAACCGCCGGAATCCACACCGCCGTCGGCCGCGAACCTACGAAAGTCGTACCAGCGCACGACTTCCGTCACAGCGAGAACCGACCGAAAACCGTCGCGCCGGGTGCCCCGGGTGGAGTGGAATGGTCCTCGATCGCGAATCCTCCTGGGGGAGACCATGCATACCGAAGTGCGCGCCACCGCGGCGCGGCCACCGTCCACCACCGCGGGGCCGCCCGCGTTCGCCCGCCGTCCGCTGCTGCTCGTCGCGGCCGCGTTCGCGGTGGTCCACCTCGTGGTGGGGGCGTTCGGCGGGTACTGGATCGACGAGGTGTACATGCTGGCCGCGGGCCGGTACCACCCGGACTGGGGCTACGTCGACCAGCCGCCGCTCGCGCCGCTGCTGGCCGGTGCGATGGGCTGGCTCGCTCCCGGCTCCATGATCGTGCTGCGCCTGCCCGCCGTGCTGATCTCGGCAGGCGGCGTGCTGCTCGCCGGGTCGCTGGCGCGGGAGTTCGGCGGCGACCGGCGCAGCCAGGTGCTCGCGGGGCTGGGGTTCGCGACGGGGCTGTGGACCTCGCTGGTCGCGCACTGGATCACCCCGTACACGCTGGAAGCGCCGCTGTGGATGCTGCTGTGCCTGTTGCTGGTGCGCTGGTGCCGGCAGCACGCGGAAGGGCGGGCCGACGATCGGCTGCTGCTCGGCCTCGGCGGCGTCATCGGGGTCACGATGCAGGTGAAGGTGCACGTCGCGGTGCTCTGCGCGGCGCTGCTGCTCTGCCTGCTGGTGTTCGGTCCGCGGGACCTGCTGCGCCGCCCGAAGTTCTGGGGGTGCATCGGGATCGCACTGGTCATCGCGGCACCGACGTTGATCTGGCAGGCGGCGCACGGGTGGCCGCAGCTGGCGATGAGCGAAGTGGTCCAGGCGGAGACGCCGATCCTCAGCGGCGGCCGGAGCGGCGCGGCCCTTTCGATGGTGCTGTACATGGGAGTTCTCGGCGTCCCGCTCTGCCTCTACGGCGTGGCGCGGATGCTCACCGCCGCCGAGTTCCGCCCCTACCGGTTCATCGCGGCCGCCGCCCTCGCGCAGTACGCCTTCTACATCGCCACCAGCGGGCGGCCCTACTACGTCGTCGGCATGTACGGCGTGCTGCTCGCGGCCGGCGCGGTCGCCTTCCAGCGCAGGCGGGAAGCGCGGGCCGCGGCCGGGCGGCGCGGCGCCGCGTGGCTCGCGTGGCCGGCCGGTGCGCTGGCGGTGCTCGCCGCGGGCGCCGTCGTGGTGATGTCCTCGATGCTGGCCACCGCGTTCGGGGTGCCCGCGGACCGGGCCCTGGCCGGAGAGGTCGCCACCGCGTACCGGCAGCTGCCCGCGCAGCAGCGGGAGCACACGGCGGTGGTGGGGGAGAGCTACATCCTTGCTGCGATGCTCGACGCGCACACCCACGAGTACGGACTGCCACCGGCGCACAGCGCGCATCGCGGCTACGGCTACTTCGGGACGCCGGACGACGGTGCGCGGGACGTGCTGTTCGTCGGCGAGGACCCGGAACCGTGGCGGGCGCACTTCGCGGCGGTGCGCCGCATCGACGGCGGCGGCACCCCGCTGTGGCTGCTCACCGACCGCCAGGAGCCGTGGCCGCAGCTGTGGGAGCAGGTCCGGAGCTTGAAGTAGGCCCGCCGCGACCAGGGCCGCACCACCGAATCGGAGACCACGACGTGTCCACAGAAGACAGACACCCCGCAGCGCAGGTGCGCCTGCGGCCACCCCGGCACCGGGTGGAGCGCCGAGCCGTCGGCTGGTGGTCCGCCCAAGCCGCGATCCTCGTCGTCCCACCGGCCGTGGTGCTCGCGGTGCTCGCCGCGCTGATCGCCCCCGCCCGCCCCTGGCTGCTGCTCGGACTGGCCGTCGTGGCCGTGCTCGGCATCCCCTACCTGGTCGTGATGCCGCAGTGGCGCTACCGGGTGCACCGCTGGGAGAACACCGACGACGCCGTGTACACCGCGGCCGGCTGGTTGCGCCAGGAGTGGCGCGTGGCCCCGATGTCCCGGATCCAGACCGTGGACACGGTGCGCGGCCCGCTGCAACGCGCGTTCGGGCTCGCCAGCGTCACCGTCACCACCGCATCGGCCGCCGGGCCGCTGCGCATCGACGGGCTGGACCACCGGGTCGCCGCCGAACTCGTCGAGCGGCTCACCGCCACCACCCAGGCGGCGCCCGGGGACGCGACATGAGCGGGCCGGTGGACTGGCGGCGGCTCGACGGCCGGGTCGTGCTGGTGCCGGTGGTCCTGGCGCTGCTGCCGCTGGTGCCCACCGCCGCGGTGATGCTCGTGGCCGGGACGAAACCGGCCGGAGTCGTCGTCATGGCGGGGATCTGGGCCGCCTGCGCGGCGCTGCTGGCGGTGGCCACCGGGCTGGACTGGTGGTTCGGCTCCTACCGGATCGGCGAGGAGCGGGTGGAGCTGCGCAAGGGCGTGCTGTCCCGCAGCCACCGCTCGCTACCGCGGGACCGCATCCGCAGCGTCGACCTCACCGCCGACCCGATGCACCGGGTGCTCGGGTTGTCCGTGGTGAAGATCGGCACCGGGGCGCAGGGCGACGGCGAGCTGAAGCTGGACGCGCTGGCCCGGTCCGACGCGGAGCGGATCCGGGCGGCGCTGCTGCTCCGGGAGTCCACTGCGGACGGTGCCGCGGACGACGCGTCGGACGGGCCGCGGGACGGGGAGCTGGCCCGGCTGCGTCCGGTGTGGCTGCTGTACTCCGGCGCCACGATGTCGCTGATCCTCGCCGTGTGGGGCGCGATCGCCTCGGCGTTCGGCTCGTTCTCCGAACTGCTGGCGAAGTTCGGGGTGTACCGGCTCGTCGGGGAGGAGATCCGGGCGGTCCCGCTCTGGCTGGCCATCGGCGCCCCCGTGGTGGCGGTCGTGCTGATCGGGGTGCTCGGCTCGCTGCTGCTGTCGGTGGAGCTGTGGTGGGGGTTCACGCTCACCCGCGAAAGCACCGGGACGCTCCGGGTGCGCCGCGGGCTGTTCACCCAGCGGTCGATCTCCCTGGAGGAGAGCCGGTTGCGCGGGGTGGAGCTGGCCGAGCCGCTGCTGCTGCGCTGGGTCGGCGGGGCCCGCACCAACGCGATCGCCACCGGGCTCAGCGACGCCGAGGGCGGGAAGCAACCGGACGCGAAGACCTTGCTGCCGCCCGCGCCGCGCGCCGAAGCCCGCCGGGTCGCCGCCGAGGTGCTGCGGGAGGAGAACTTCCCCGCTGACGGCTTCACCGCGCACCCGCGGGCCGCGCTGCGGCGGCGGATCACGTGGGGGCTGCTGGTGGCGCTGCCGTTCGCCGCGGCCGCGGTGGTGGCGGTGCTCGGCTGGATTCCCTTCGCCCCG
The DNA here is from genome assembly GCF_020176785.1 of Saccharopolyspora sp. 6V. Lineage (NCBI taxonomy): Bacteria > Bacillati > Actinomycetota > Actinomycetes > Pseudonocardiales > Pseudonocardiaceae > Saccharopolyspora > Saccharopolyspora sp. 6V. The sequence continues at coordinate 28,350 of NZ_JAIUKB010000092.1, forward strand.
GCGGCGGCCGTGGTGCCCTCGGTGGCGTTGCTCGCGATCGCGTTCGGCGTCGACGCCTACCGCAACCTCGGACACCGGCCGCACGGCGCCTACCTGGTGGGCAGGCGCGGCACCGGGCTGCGCCGGACCGTCGCGCTGCGCCGGGACGGGATCATCGGCTGGCGCTTCGAGCAGTCGGTGTTCCAGCGCCGCTCCGGGCTGCTGGACGTCGTGGCCACCACGGCGGCCGGGTCCGGCCGGTGCACGATCCCCGACGTGCGCGCGGGGAACGGCCTGCTGCTGGCCGAAGAGGCGGTACCGGGCCTGCTCACCCCATTCCTCGAACCCGCGCCACCGATTAATACCCGCGAGGAGTAGGACCGTTCGGGTGAGATGCGTTTCGCAGCGATCGAAGGAATAGCAGGAAGGCGCCTCGGTCTGCGGAAACGTGGCGACCGACGGTCGGATTAATCCGACTTCGAGAATCGGAGCCGAGCGGGCGCGGATCCGGCGACCCGCTCGGTTCTTCGGTTCGTTCTCACGTCCGGGACGGCGCGGTCACCGGACGCGGTGGTGCGAGGGTCAGCGGTCGAAAGTGCCGCGCTTGAGACCTCCGAGGAAGTCCGCCCACCGCGCGGGATCGACGACGAAGTAGCCACCCGGCCGGTCCTTCGTGTCACGCACGCCGACGCGCGCGGCACCGAAGCCGACCTCCACGCATTGTCCCTGGTGCGTGCTCCGGGTGCTGGTCCGCCAACCCGTGAGGTATTCCATCTACAGCTCTCCTATGCGCTCGTGAATCACTTGAATGGACCCTTCCGGGTCGATCGCGTGTGCGCGTAGATGGTCCATCATCGTCACGTATTTGGACAGCTCGTTATCCCGTTCGAGATAAAGTCCTCCCACGTGGGTTTCCAGATAGACGACATCCGGATCCACGTGATTGGAGTAGCGGAGGATGACGAATGGCCCTGCCTGCGCCGGATGCGCGCCCGCGTCCAACGGCATGACCTGCAACGTCACGTTCGGGAGTTCCGCCAAAGCGAGCAAGTGCTCCAATTGGCGGCGCAATACCGCCGAACCGCCCACGCCGCGGCGCAGCGCCGTCTCGCCGATCACCGCCCACAGGTCCAGGGGCTGCGATCCGGTGATCCGGTCCTGGCGCTGCATCCGGAGCTCCACGCGGCGGCTGATCTCCGGCTCGTCCGCGCGGATCAAGGTGGACTTGGTGATGGCGTACGCGTACTCGGCGGTCTGGAGCAGGCCGGGGATCGCTTCCGACTCCCAGGTGTGCATGGACGAGGCCTCGGCCTCCAGCCCGACGTAGGTCTCGTACCACTCGGGAAGCACATCGCTGTAGGAATGCCACCAGCCGCGCTTCCGGGCGTCCCGAGCCAGGTTGATCAACTGTTCGCGTTCGGCACCGTTGACGGCGTAGAAGTCCAGCAACGCGCTGACGTCGCCGATCGACGGAGAACGCTTCGCCGTCTCGAATCTGCCTATCTTCGCCTGGGTGCAACCGAGGTGGGTGGCCGCCTGCTGCTGGGTGACCTCCGCCAGTCCTCGGAGCCTGCGCAGCTCCGCGGCGAGGCGGCGGCGGCGCACCGTGGGACTCACTGTCATGGCGATCAGTGTCCACCCTGCGAACCGAGCGTCACCATCGCGTCACCCAACCGACATCCTTTTCCCGGCGCCGGCGGCACGAACCGAGTCCGGGGGCGGCGGTGCGGGACCGGCCGGAACACCTGGCGGAGCGTGCTTTTCCCCGCTGCGGAGCTGGTCCCGACCTCGGCGTGCTGGTCCGAGGATCGGGACCGCGGCACCGTCCCGGGCGGATGCGGCGGCAACCGGCTCGCCGCGCCGCGCCTCTCGATCCCGCCGCGACGCGGGAAAACTCACGCAGAGCGACCGATTTCCCGGAAACCCGGCTGGCCCCTCCCGGGACGAGTGACGCGTGCTCAGGGACGGGGGATGTTGCGCAGGTTGCTCCGCGCCAGCTGCACCATCTTCCCCACCCCGCCGGAGAGCATGGTGCGGCTCACCGCCAGCGCGAAGCCCTTCACCTGCGTACCGGTGATCTTCGGCGGGATCGACAGCGCGTTCGGGTCGGTCACCACGTCGATGAGCGCCGGCCCCGGCCGGGCCAACGTCCCCTCCAGCGCCTCCCGCACCTCACCGGGCCGCTCCACCCGCACCGAGTGAATGCCCGCCGCCGCGGCGATCCCGGCGTAGTCGATCGAATCGTGGTCGGTGCCGAAGTCCGGCAGCCCGTCCACCAGCATCTCCAGCTTCACCATGCCCAGCGAGGAGTTGTTGAACACGACCACCTTCACCGGCAGCTGGAGCGTCCGCAGCGTCAGCAGCTCGCCCATCAGCATGGACAACCCGCCGTCGCCGGCCATCGCGATCACCTGCCTGCGCCGGTCGACGAGCTGGGCGCCGATGGCCTGTGGCAACGCGTTCGCCATCGACCCGTGCACGAACGAGCCCAGCACCCGGCGGTGCGCGTTCGGCGTCACGTAGCGTGCCGCCCACACGTTGCACATCCCGGTGTCCACGGTGAACACCGCGTCCTCGGCCGCCAGGTCGTCCAGCGCGTCGGCCACGTACTCCGGGTGGATCGGCACCTGGTTGCCGACGTTCGTGGTGTACGAGTCGACGACCTGTTCCAGCTGGTCGGCGTGCTCGCGCAGCATCCGGTCCAGGAACGAGCGGTCCGTCTTCTGCCGCAGCTTCGGCAGCACCGCGCGGATCGTCTCGCGCACGTCGCCGTGCACCGCCAGGTCGAGCACGGTGCGCCTGCCCAGGTGCGTCGGGTCGATGTCCACCTGCACCGTGTTGGCCTGCGGCAGGAAGTTGTCGTACGGGAAGTCGGTGCCCAGCAGCACCACCCGGTCCGCCTTCTGCATCGCCTGCTGGCAGGCGCCGTAGCCGAGCAGCCCGCTCATGCCCACGTCGTACGGGTTGTCGTACTGGATCCACTCCTTGCCGCGCAGCGCGTGACCCACCGGGGCCTGCAAGGTGCTCGCCAGCTGCATCACGTCCTGGTGCGCGCCACGGGTCCCGGCACCGCAGAACAACATCACCCGCTCCGCCGAGTTCAGCGATTCGGCGAGCTGGTCGACCTGCGTCGGGGAGGGCACCACCGTCGGCGGCTCCGAATCGACCGCGCCGGTGCCCGTCGACCGCGCCGCCGACTTGTGCGCGACGTCCCCCGGCAGCACCAGCACCGAAACACCGCGCCGCCCCGCCGCGGTCTGCATGGCGCTGCGCAGCAGCCGCGGCATCTGCTCCGGCTGGGAGAGCAGCTCGCAGAAGTGGCTGCACTCGTTGAACAACTCCTCCGGATGCGTCTCCTGGAAGAAGCCGGTGCCGATCTGCTCCGACGGGATGTGCGAGGCCAGGGCGAGCACCGGGGCGCCGCTGCGGTGCGCGTCGTACAGCCCGTTGATCAGGTGCAGGTTTCCCGGCCCGCAACTGCCCGCGCACACCGCGAGCCGCCCGGTCAGCTGAGCCTCGGCGCTGGCGGCGAACGCCGCCGCCTCCTCGTGCCGCACGTGCACCCATTCGATGCCGTCGGTGCGCCGAACCGCGTCCACCACCGGGTTGAGGCTGTCGCCGACGATCCCGTAGATCCGTCGCACGCCTGCTTGCACGAGCACTTCGATGAACTGGTCGGCCACGGTCGGCATGAGCTCTCCCGATAGGTGGGGTGCTGGTGTCTCCCGTCTACGCGGGGCGGTGCAGCCCCGCAACTCCAGGAGGTAGCGCCGCGTTCACGCCCCGTTCGGGGGAACCCGGTAACGTCTCCACCCCGACCGGCGATCACTTGGTAGTCGATGTCGACGTGTTCCTCGAAAACTCCTGCAGGAAAGGGAAAACGGTGAGCCTGCGCCTTTACACCGTTTGCGCGCTGTCCGTGACCGCTTCGGCTCTGGCCGGGCTGTTCTTCGGTGGGTTCATCGCCGCTGATGATCAGGAGGAGGCGGTGTCGGTGAACACCGTCTCGCAGACGGTGTCGGAGACCGCGCCGCAACTGCCCTGAGTCGAGGGTTCCGCCCGAGGTGATCTCGACCGCGGTGGCCTGGGCGGTCGGTGGCCGCCCAGGCGAGCGGGGCGTTCGGCGTGGACTAGCGTCGAGGCATGAGCGAACAGCAGCGACTCGCACCGGGTGACGCCGCACCCGAATTCTCCCTGCCGGACGCCGACGGCAAGACCGTGGCGCTCGCCGACTACCGGGGCCGCTCCCTGGTGGTCTACTTCTACCCGGCGGCCGGCACGCCCGGCTGCACCAAGGAAGCGTGTGACTTCCGGGACAGCTTGGCGGTGCTCGACGACGCCGGGTTCGACGTGGTCGGCATCTCGCCGGACAAGCCGGAGAAGCTGGCGAAGTTCCGCGACGCCGAGGGCCTCACCTTCCCGTTGCTGTCCGATGTGGACAAGTCGGTGATGGCCGCGTGGGGCGCGTTCGGGGAGAAGAAGAACTACGGCAAGGTCGTGCAGGGCGTGATCCGCTCGACCTTCGTCGTCGACCCCGACGGCAAGATCGACAAGGCGCTCTACAACGTCAAGGCCACGGGCCACGTCGACCGGCTCCGCAAGGACCTCGGCGTCTGACGACCCGCACCACCGGGAGGGGCGGTTCCGGCTCGGACCCGCCCCTCCCGCACGTCCACCGTCGATGGGTGAACGGACCGTTCGTCCCATCTGGTTGGTCGAACGGTCCGTTCAC
>NZ_JAIUKB010000092.1:33068-53621 GCF_020176785.1 Saccharopolyspora sp. 6V
CCCCTCCCGCTGCGCGGGGCGGGCCTGCCCCCGCCGCCCCCCACCCGGACGCTCCCGGTAGCCTTTTTGCCGGGCTTGGCTGTGTTTTGTTGGGGCCCCCCCCCCCCCCCCCCCCCCGGATCGGTTCGGGGTGGTGAACGGACTGTTGGTCCGGTCTGGTCGGTCGAAGGGTCCGTTCACCCCGGGAAGAGGCGACCGGCTCGGCGACCCGCGGATGGAGTGAACGGACCGTTCGTCCCGTCTGGTTGGTCGAAGGGTCCGTTCACCCCGGGTCAGTCGAAGGCCATGTAGAGGGCGACTCCGGCCGCGATGACGACCACCAGGTAGCGCAGCAGCGTCGCCGGGATCCGCTGGGCGATCTTGCCCCCGAGGTAGCCGCCGAGCACCGTCGTGGGTGCGACGAGCAGCACCGCCGCCCAGTCGACCGGCGCGATCAGCGAGTACACGACCAGCGTGACGGCGCTGCCGATGAGCCCGAGCCAGTTCTTCAGCGCGTTGAGCCGCCGCATCGTGTCGTTGACCGCGAACATGAGGATCGCGATGAGGATGACGCTGCGCGCCCCGCCGAAGTAGCCGCCGTAGATGGAGGCGAGGAAGAGCCCGAACGACAGCCAGCCGAGGCGTTCCGCGCCACCCTCGGTCCGGCCGAACCAGCGCTTGATCGTGTTCTGGAACGCCATGAGCACCGCGGACAGCCCGATCAGCACGGGCACCACGGCGTCGAACACCTCGCCGGGCAGCACCATGAGCAGCACGCACCCGATGGAGGAGCCGACGGCCGCGGCGATCGACGTCCACAGCAGTCGCCGCGGCGCGCCCGTGAGGTCGTCGCGCTGCCCGACGGCGGCGCCGACGAAGCCGGGGCCTTGCACCACCGAGTTCGTCACGTTCGCGACGAGCGGTGGCATGCCGGTGGCCAGCAGCGCCGGGAACACCAGCAGCGATCCGCCGCCCGCTACGGCGTTGATCGCCCCGGACAGGAATCCGACGACGAGCAGCAGCACCGGTTCGATCCATTCGCTGAACACCAGCGGAACCTAACCGCCATCACCGCCGGACCGGGATCTGGGGCGACCGTCGTCACAGCGGCATTCCGCCTGGTGAACGTTCCGCGGGGTGTTGCCGGACGTGATGACCGGAATGCGCCGGTCGGTTCAGCGCGCGGGAACGGGCACGCGCACCGGGCCCGCCACCCCCGAACCCGCCGACATCGAACCCGCTGACGCCGACCGGCCGGAGCCGGTGCGCCGGCGCGGCGGGGGAGCGGCGAGCGAGTACGCGGCGTGCAGCGCGGCGAGGACGCTGAAGGTGACGGCGGCGGAGGTGACACCGACGGACACGCACACGAGCAACGGCTTCATCGAGGTTCTCCTTCGGCGGGAACTGCGCGGCGGAAACCGGGACGCCGATCGGTGCGGAGGCTCCGGACGGCCGCCGCGTCGCGGGGTCCGGAGAGCGAAGGGCCGGCGCTCGGTGCGTCCCTGCACCGTGCCGCGCGGCGATGTCCGCCCGATGGCGAGAAGTTGCGGAGCCCGCCCCGATTCGCGGACCCACTCGACACTTCGCCGGATCGTGGCCGGTCGTTACGCGGCGTCCGGGGAACACCCCGCGCGGGTGGTGCGGCGCACACCCGGCATTCGGGCGGCGTCGCGTCCGGTTTCCGCTCCGCTTGCGCCGATCGGCCGCCTCCGGGCTGAGCCACCCCGCCGCCTCGGGTCCGCGAACTCGCCGATCGGGTCCGCCGTCCGCGTGAAACCCGGCTAGGTGTCCGCCATGCGCGCACTTCCCGCCGGTCCGGAACCGCGCCGGAGCTGGGCAGCGGGGGCGACCGCCGGAGTCCGGGGTCCAGCTCGCCGAGGGAGCGGCGCCTCAGCGCGGTCCGCGCCGGCACCGATCAGGCGGGCCCGATGAACAGGCCCGATGAGCGGTCCCGATCGTCGCGAACGGGCCCGCTGACGTCGGCGGGCCGCGCAGCGCCCGACCCGATGCCTCCTGCGGCGCGGCCGCGCCAGGCGCGGCGCAGCTTCCGACGATGAGCCCGACTTTCAGACGGTCCCGCGGAAACCGCCGCCTGCCACTACCGAGCCGCCAGCTCCCGCAGCATGGGCAGCAGCGACCGCAGCGCCCGCCCGCGGTGCGAGTCCGCGTCCTTCTCCTCGGCGGAGAGCTCCGCCGCGGTCCGCGTCTCGCCCTCGGGCACGAAGATCGGGTCGTAGCCGAACCCGTTGGTGCCGCGTTCGGCGCGCACCACGGTTCCCGGCCACTCGCCGCGCACCACGGTCTCGGTGCCGTCCGGCAGCACCAGCGCGGCGGCCGAGACGAACGCCGCCCCGCGCCGCTCGTCCGGCACGTCCCCGATCTGGCCGAGCAGCAGGTCCAGGTTCGCCTGGTCGTCGCCGTGCGCGCCGGACCAGCGGGCGGACAGCACCCCGGGCATGCCGTTGAGCGCGTCCACGGCGAGCCCGGAATCGTCGGCGACGGCGGGGAGACCGGTCGCGCGGGCCGCGTCGGCGGCCTTCGCGAGCGCGTTCTCCTCGAACGTGGCCCCGGTCTCGGGGGCTTCCGGGAACTCGGGCACCGCGTCCAGGCCGACGACCTCGACGCCGGTGACGCCTTCGGCTTCGAGGATGCGCCGCAGCTCCACGAGCTTCTTCGCGTTGCGGGTGGCCAGCAGCAGCCGCGTCACCGGGCACCGCCGGGGAGTTCGCCGGGGTACGGCGCGGTCAGCGCCTCGGCCTGCTTGCGGGACAGCTCGGCGCAGCCGTTCAGCGCGAAGTCCACCATCGTGTCCAAAGTGGACCGGGGGAAGGTGGCGCCCTCCCCGGTGCCCTGCACCTCGACGAGGGTGCCGTGGTCGGTGGCGACCACGTTCATGTCCACCTCGGCGCGCGAGTCCTCCTCGTACGGCAGGTCCAGCCGCACCCGGCCGTCCACCACGCCGACGCTCACCGCGGAGATCGAGCAGGACAGCGGCTTCGGATCGGACAACCGGCCCGCCGAGCTCAGCCAGGTGACGGCGTCCGCGAGCGCCACGTACGCGCCGGTGATCGCCGCCGTGCGGGTGCCGCCGTCGGCCTGGATCACGTCGCAGTCCAGCGCGATCGTGTTCTCGCCCAGCGCCGCCAGGTCGATGCAGGCGCGCAGCGAACGGCCGATGAGCCTGCTGATCTCGTGGGTGCGGCCGCCGATGCGGCCCTTCACCGATTCGCGCACCCCGCGGGTGTTCGTCGCCGACGGCAGCATCGCGTACTCGGCGGTCACCCAGCCGAGGCCGGAACCGGTGCGCCAGCGCGGCACCCCGTCCTGCACGCTCGCCGCGCACAGCACGCGGGTCTTCCCGAACTCGACCAGGACCGAACCGGCGGGCCAGTCCTGGTATCCGCGGGTGATTCGCACGTCCCGGAGCTGGTCGTCGCTCCGCCCATCCGCTCTCGCCACGCGCCCACCCTAACTGCCCGTGCCGCGCCCGTTCTGGGTGGCGGTGACCGGACCGCTACCAGTCGAGGGTGCGCCACTCCACGGCCTTCGGCCGCCGTCCCGTCTCCAGGAAGTCCCGCAGCGCCGCCGCCAGCACCGCCGGGTCCACGCCGCTGCCCGCGGGGAACTCGGCGTCCTCGCTGATCAGCGCGGGTGATTCCGGGTCGCCGTCGAGGACGGCGTAGTCGTGGTCGGTGTCGATGTGGCTCAGGTAGCCGTAGCCGCCGGACACCGCGGCGATCACGTCGTGGTCGAGCATGCCGGTGGCGGAGTCCGCGGGCTCCCGCCCCTCGTGCCAGATCGTCGCGGGGCCCGCGTTCGGCTCCGCCAGCCGGCGCACCAGGTCGTCGACCTCGCCCGGTTCGGTGACGCTGAGCCCGTCGCCCGCGTTCGCGTCCGCCGTCGACGCGATCGACCACACCGCCGTGATCGTCATCCTCGTCCTTCCCACCGACTCAGATCGGGTAGTCGCGACCGGCCTCGACGACCTCCACCGGGCCGTCGAACTCCTCGGTCGCCTCCCGCAGGATCTCCTGCGGGTCGGTCCACGGTTGCAGGTGGGTCAGCAGCAGCTGCCGCACCCCGGCCCGCTTCGCCACCCGCGCCGCCTGCCGCCCGGACAGGTGCACCCCGTCGGGGCGGTCCGGCGAATCCGACCAGGACGCCTCGGCCAGCAGCGCGTCCGCACCCCGCGCCAGCTCCTCCAGCGCAGCGCACGGGCCCGTGTCACCGGTGTAGGCCAGCACCCGGCCACCAGCCGACACCCGGAAACCCCACGCCGGGCACAGGTGGTCCACCGGGAACGCCGCCACCCGGAACGGGCCGATCTCCGCGGGTGAGCCGAAACCGGCGAAGTCGTACACGTCGGCCAGGTCCGTCTCCGCCAGCTCCGCGGTGTTCGGCGCGTACAGCCTGGTCAACCGGTCCTGCGTCTCCGGCGGCCCGAACACCGGCAGCTTGCGGCGCGTCGTGTCGTGCGGGGGATCGGGGTGGTAGCGGCGCAGCACCGTCAACGCCCCGAAGTCCGAGCAGTGGTCCGGGTGCAGGTGGCTCAGGAACAACCCGTCCAGCGAGAACGGGTCCGAATGGCGTTGCAGCGCACCGACGGTGCCGTTCCCCAGGTCGAGCGCGATCCGCGCCCCACCGGCCTCGACGAGGTAGCCGGAGGCGGGTGAGTCCGGCCGGGGCAGGCTGCCGGAACATCCGAGAATCGTCAGCTTCACGCCGACGAGCCTGACATGGCGACCTGCCGCACGGACCCGAAAGCCGCGATCGGACCCAAGAAGCGGCCTGCCAAGCGGGTGAACCTCGCCGGATCGCCGGTGGTGCGGAACTCGTGATCGGGTTCCTGCGGCCCCGCCAGCATGTCCTGCTCGGTGAGCACCCGCACCACGTCCTTCGCGGTCTCCTCCGCGCTCGACACCAGCGTCACCTGATCACCCATCGCCAGCTGCAGCACGCCCGTGAGCATCGGGTAGTGCGTGCAGCCCAGCACCAGCGTGTCCACATCGGCCCGCTGCAGCGGATCCAGGTAGCCCTGCGCCAACCCCAGCACCTGGCGGCCGCTGGTGATGCCGCGCTCCACGAAGTCCGCGAACCGGGGGCACGCCGCCGTCGTGAGCCGCACCTGCGGAGCCGCCGTGAACGCGTCGTCGTAGGCGCGCGAGCGGATCGTCGCCTCGGTACCGATCACCCCGACCCGGCCGTTGCGGGTCGTGGCCACCGCCCGGCGCACCGCGGGCAGCACCACCTCCACCACCGGCACGTCGTAGCGCTCCCGCGCATCCCGCAGGCACGCGGCCGACGCCGTGTTGCAGGCGATGACCAGGGCCTTCACCCCGCCCTCCACTAGCGAATCGGTGATCGCCAAGGTGCGTTCGCGGATGTCGGCCAGCGGGCGCGGCCCGTACGGGGCGTTCGCGGTGTCGCCCACGTAGCGGATCGCCTCGCCCGGCAACTGGTCCAGCACGGCGCGGGCGACGGTCAGCCCGCCGACTCCGGAGTCGAAGATCCCGATCGGCGCGTTCGTCACGCCGACAGTGTGCCAGGCTGCGGCGTTCCCGAACCGCGACGAGTGCTGCGCGCCACCAGCCACGCCGCCAGCAATCCGCCGAGCGCCCCGCACAGGTGACCCTCCCACGAGATCAACGGCTGGCCGGGCAGCACGCCCCACAACATGCCGCCCCAGTAGAAGAACAGCACCACCGCCACCACGATCTGCCCCAGGCTGCGGTTGAAGAAGCCGCGCACCAGCAGGAACACCATCCAGCCGAACGCCACTCCCGACGCGCCCACGTGCACCCCGCCGGTCGCGATCAGCCAGGTGCCGAGGCCGCCGACGACCCACACGATCGCCGTCACCGCCACGAACTGCCCCACCCCGTTCGCCAGCAGCAACCAGCCCAGCACCAGCAGCGGCACCGTGTTCGACATCAGGTGGCCCCAGCCCGCGTGCAGCAGCGGAGCCCACAGGACCCCGTCCAAGCCGCTGATCCGGTGGGGCACGATGCCGTTCTGGTCCAAGTTCCCCGGCGTCGCCTGGTCCCAGAACTCGACGGCGTAGAGCACCGCCACCATGAACGCCATCTGCACCGCCGCGCGCAGCGGGTTCCGCGGGAGGACGCGCGGCCGCTCTGGCTGATTCGTCACCTTTCCGAGGTTACGCGGATCGGGGGAGCGGTGACTCGGGGGAACGTTCTGCCGCGCCCGCTAAGCTCCCGCACCGTTCGCCGAACCCGGAAACCCCAGGAGGTAACAGCGGTGCCCACCACCGCCGAGCAGGCCGTGCCTGCCGCAGCGCACCACGGGCACGGCCCCACCTGGGACGCGGGAACCGCGAGCCTGCTGTGGACCGACCTGCGCGCCCGCACCGTGCACCGCTACGCGCCCGACGACACCGACCACGCCATGCAGGTCCCGCAGCAGGTCAGCGCCGCCAAACCGCGCACCCGCGGCGGACTGCTGCTGCACTTCGACGAGGGCGTCGCGCTGTACGACGCCGACGGGGAACGCCGCACCTGGCTCACCTTCTGGGCCCGCGACGGGGTCCGCGCCGGCGAGACCACCGTCGACGTGGGCGGACGGGTCTGGGCGACCACCGTGCGCGAGGACGAGAGCGGCGGCGGATGGCTCGTCCGCGTCGACCCGAACGGCGCCGCGCACGTGGTCGTCGACGGGATCGCCGCGGGCAACGGGCTCGCCTGGAGCCCCGACGACACCCGGCTCCACCTCGCCGACAGCGCCGCCCGCCGCATCGACGTGCTGACCGTCGACCAGGTGACCGGCGCCGCCACCGAGCGCCGCACCGCGTTCGACGTCGACGGGGAACCCGCCGGGATGTGCGCCGACGCCGACGGATTCCTGTGGGTCGCGGTGCGGGACCGCGGGGAAGTGCGCCGCTACGCGCCCGACGGGCGGGTCGACCGGACCGTGCCGCTGCCGTCCCGGCGCCCGACGAGCTGCTGCTTCGGCGGCGAAGACCTCACCGACCTCTACATCACGACCGCCCGCGACGGCCTCGCCGAACCGGAGCCGGCGGACGGTGCGGTGCTCGTCGTGCCCGGGGCAGGGGAAGGGTTGCGGTCGCACACCTTCCCCGGCTGACGCCCTCCTCGCGGAGTGAACGGACCGTTCGTCCCATCTGGTTGGTCGAACGGACCGTTCACTCCATTTCGTCGGAGGTGTGCGGATGCGGTGATCGGTCGGCCTCCCCGCGGGCTGTGGCGGGGTGAACGGACCGTTCGTCCCATCTAGTTGGTCGAACGGTCCGTTCACTCGGCTTCCGGTCAGGACTTGGTGCGCAGGGCTTCCGCGCCTCCGGTGTCCGCGTCGTGGTGCGGCCAACGCGGGGTGTCGCCCGTGGGGGTGTCGCCGAGGACGGTGACGCGTTGGCCGACGCGGCGCTCGGTGTAGTCGTTGATCGCGTAGTGCTGGGTGGCGCGGTTGTCCCACATGGCGATCGCCCCGGCGTTCCAGCGGAACCGGCACACGTTGCTCGGGTGCTCGGCGACGGCGTACAGGTGCTGGAGCAGCGCGTCGCTCTCGGCGGCGGCCAGCTGCGGGATGCGCCGGGTGAACATGCGGTTGACGTACAGCGAGCGCCGCCCCGTCTCCGGGTGCACCCGCACCACGGGGTGCTCGGCTTCGCTGCGGAACGAGCCGTTGGGGTGCTCGAACACGTGGACCGCGGTGAGCCCGTCGAGCATGTCGCGCAACGGCGCGGAAAGGGACTCGTAAGCCCGGTGCTGGTTGCTCCACATCGTGTCCCCGCCGAACGGCGGGCATTGCACGATCTGCAGGATGGAGGCGACCGGCGGGGTGGGGCTGAACGTGACGTCGGTGTGCCACACGTCGGCTTTGGCGCCCTGCGCGGAATCGAGCACCACGATTTCCTCGTGTCCGTCGAGCTTCGGCAGGAACGGGTGCACTTCCAGTTCTCCGAGCCGCTTGCCGAACTCGATGTGCGCCTGCGGCCCGAGCCCGGCGGCCTCGGGGAAGAACAGCACGAGGTGTTCGAGCAGCAGTGCGTGGACCTGCGCGAACGCCTCGTCGGTGAGGGAGTTCAGGTCGATGCCGCGGACCTCGGCGCCGAGTGCGCCGCTGATCGGGCGAACCTGCAGGCCGGTGTCCTGAACGGGAGCCGCCATGATGATGCGCCTTTCTGAGTGGAGCCGATGACACTTGTTCCGCGCATGCGGAACGGCGGATCGGCGAATCGATGAATCGCCGTCCGGATCGGGTCGAATTCTTGACCGGAATCGGGTTCCGGTGCGATGCTGCGCGAACCGGATTCGGGTTCCGGTGGTGATTTTCCCCGGGCGGAAGAACCGCGTGGAATGCGCGGGAAAACGGGGGATCGCGAGCCGGGAATCCGGCTGGAGAACACCGGAAGCATGGACAGGAGTGCACCAGTATGGCTTCGGAGACGACGGATCCCGGCGCGCGGTTGGCGGCGCTGACCGACCTCGCCACCCCGTTCGCGGTGCGCGCGGCGGTGACGCTCGGCGTCCCGGACCGGATCGCGGAGGGCACCACCGGGCTCGCCGAGCTCGCGACGGCCACCGGGACCGACGCCGATTCCCTGGCCCGGCTGCTGCGCCACCTGGTGGCGATCGGGTTCGTGGCCGAGCAGGGCGGCCGCTTCGCGCTGACCGACGTGTCCCGGCACCTGCTGGGCGCGGACAGCGCGTGGCAGAAGAAGTGGCTGGACCTGGACGGCCCGGGCGTGAAGATGGACCTGGCGTACGCGGGCATGGCGCACTCGGTGCGCACCGGCCGCTCCGGTTACGAACCGGTGCACGGCGTGCCGTTCTGGGAGGACTACCAGCGTGACGACGCGCTGCGCGGGTTCTTCGGCGCGATCATGGCCGCGCACGCGTGGCAGACCGGCCCGCTGCTGGCCGCCGAGTACGACTGGTCCGCGGTCAAGAGCGTGATCGACATCGGCGGCGGGGTCGGTGCGCTGCTCGTCGAGGTGCTGCGCGGGCAGCCGCACCTGGAGGGCGCGGTGCTGGACCTGCCACCGGTGGCCGCCGAAGCCGACGAGGCGCTCGCCGCGTCCGAGGTGGCCGACCGCGCCGCGTTCGTGCCCGGCAGCTTCTTCGACGAGCTGCCCGCCGGCTACGACCGGTACGTGGTGTCGCGGGTGCTGACGGACTGGCCGGACGCCGACGCGGTCCGCATCCTGCGCCGCTGCGCCGAAGCGGCGGGCAGCGCGGGACGCGTCCTGGTGGTGGAGGTGCTGGCCGGGGAGGAGCACGCGAAGAACAACTCCTCGTTCGACCTGCAGTCGCTGTCGCTGCTCGGCGGCCGGGAGCGCTCCATCGCCGACTTCGAGGCGCTGGCCGCCGAAGCCGGTCTCGCGGTGCGCGGCAGCCGCAGCTGGGACGGCGGCCTGGTGCTCGTGGAGTGCGCACTCGCCGGCTAGCCACCCGCCCCCGGCCTGGGTGGCGCTCATGCCCAGGCCGGGAGGCGCCGCGCCCGCGGGTCCGGCAGCACCCCCACCTGGTGCAGCCGGTCCAGCAGCGACAACCGGTGTTGCCCGAGCCCGGCCATGTTGTGCATGACGGTGTAGCGCAGCCGGTCGTTGCCGCCGGTGCAGCGCAGCGCCCGCCGCCCCACCACGCGGCCCGTCCAGGACAGGTCCGTGATCATGCGGGCCGCGTTGTGGCTCGTCCGTCCGATGTGGACCAGTTCGGGCAGCCGTTCCGCCTCGTAGGAGCGGATTCCCGCGTCCACCGCGGCGGGGCTCAACTCCCCGCCCACGTGCCGGGCGAGGCTCTCCGCGTCCGTGATCGACGTGTTCATGCCCTGCGCCGCCATCGGATGCACCGAATGCCCCGTCTCACCGACCAGCGCCAGCCCCGGAACGCCCAGGCCCGGCGCCAAGAACCGGGACACCGGCAGCACCTGCCGGTTCGCCGAGCTCGCCCGCAGCGCGTCCGCCAGCGGTTCCAGCGCCGGCGTGTCCCGCACCAGGTGCTCGATCCACCCGGCCATGCCGTCGGAATCCAGCCCGCGCAGCTCGTCCGCACCCACCTGCACGTACAGCCGCACCCGGCCGCCCGGCAGCGGGTACCGCAACCGCAGGCCGCGTTCGCTGACGTACGCCGAGAAGTCCTGCTCGACCCGCGGCGCGTCGGCGATGTCGAACGCCGCCAACCGGTGCGGGTACTCGTCGCGGTGTGCCGGGATGCCCGCCGACTTCCGCAGCCGCGAGGAGATGCCGTCCGCGGCGACCACCAGCGACGCCCGCACCTCCCGCTCCTGACCGCTCTCGGCGACCCGCACCCCCGCGACCCGGCCGTCCGCGTCCCGCAGCAGGTCGCGCACCAGCACGCCGCGGCGGAACTCCACCGAGCCGTCCAGCCGGTCCGCCAACGCCTCCAGGATCACCGGGTAGTCGTGGGCCAGCAGCCACCGCTCCTGCTCCCGCAACCGGTCGTAGTCCAACGCCATCAGCGGCGCGCCCGCGGTGTCCCGCGCCACCAGCCGCGCCAGGCGGAGCCCGCCGCGCGACTCCAAGCGCTGCGCCACGCCCCACTCGCGCAGCACCCGCAGCGCGCCCGGTTGCAGCACCTCGCCCTTCGCGACCCGCGACGGCTCGGCCATCTTCTCCAGCAGCAGCACGCGGAAACCCCGCGCGCCCAGCGCGCAGGCCGCGGCGAGCCCACCGACCCCGGCCCCGCACACCACCACATCGGCGTCCACCGTCAACTCCTCCCCGCGGCATCGCGGTAGCGGGCCAGCGCGCGCAACGCCAACCCGTTGGCCAGCGCCCGGTTCGAGTAGCGGGACACGTGGCGCACGTACTCGTTCACCGGCGCGGCCGACCAGGACCCGTCCGGGCGGCGCGCGTCCAGCAGCCAGCGCACCCCGCGCCGCACCTCCGCGCCGTCGGCACCCCCGCCCGCTACCAGCAGCGCGCCGACCGCCCACGCCGTCTCCTCGACGGTGCCCGGTTCGTCGCCGCCGGTGCCCCACGAACCGTCCGGCAGCTGCGCGCGCACCAGCCACTCCCGCGCCCGCCGCGCCGCGTCGGAACCGCCCGCCCCGGCGCGCACCAGCGTCTGCAGCACCGCCGACGTGCCCGCCGTGTGCATCCGGTACCAGACCGATTCGTACGAGCCGTCCGGCCGCTGCGCGCTCGCCAGCCAGCGCACCGCCCGGCGGATCCGCCGATCCGCCGCGGGCACCCCGGAATCCAGCAGCCCGTCCAGCGACTGCGCCGTCATGTGCGGGCACGGCCCGCTGTTGGCGACCTTCGTGTTCCGCACGCACAGGCCCCACGAACCGCGCGAGTCCTGCTGCGCGAACAACCAGCGCGCGCCCGACTCCAGCGCCGGGCGCTGCAGCTCACCGGGGAAGCGCGCCAGCGCCGACATGATCTCCCCGGTCTCCAGCGAGGCCGGCCAGCCCTTGCCGGACCAGCCCCAGAACCCCGGCGGGCAGCCGAACGCGGTGAACGGCCGGTGCTGCTGCTCCCGCAGGAACACCTCCCGCGTCGCCAGCAACCGCTCGTCGGTCGCGTACCCCGCCTCCAGCAGCCCGCCCGCCGCGTACATCGACCAGGTCAACCCCAGCGGGCCGCTGTTCCACGACCCGTCCTCGTTCACCTGCTCCCGGAACCAGCGGACCGCGCCCGCCACCATGTCCGCGCCCAGCCCGGCGCGCGCCAGCCCACCGCAGATCAACCCGGTCACCCACGCGTCCTCGCACCAGCCACCGGTGCTGCCCTCGTGCTCGTAGACCTCGCGGATGATCGCCAGCGCGCCCGGCGTGCCCGCCTTCGCCAGCAGCCGCGTCAGCGGCGTCTGCTCCCGGGTCGCCGCCTGCGCCAACCCCAGCGCGCACACCATCGGCGCCCGCAGGTCGAACAACCGCAGGAACGGGCCGCGCAGCACCGCCAGCTCCAGCGGGAACCGGCGCATGTCCGACGTCCGCAACCAGCCGACGAACGAGTAGAACTGGCGGCACCAGGCCGTCACCTCCGGGTGCGGAATCCCTTCCAGGCCACCGTGGTCCAGCATCCAGCGCTGCCCGGCCGCCACCGCGTCCGCCGCCGACTCCGGCGCCACCAGCTGCAACGTCGCCGACGCCACCGCCGTCGGACCCGGCTCGTCCGCGCCGCCCGGCACCATGCTCCAGCCGCCGGTGTCCGACTGCCGGGCCCGCAGCCACGCCACGCCCCGCTCGATCAGGTCCGCCGAACCGCGCGGATCGGCGAAGTGCAGCGCGCTCACCGCGCCCACCGTGCTCAACGTGGACGTCAGCCCGTCCTCCGAGTAGTCGAACACGCCGTCCGGCCGCCGCGCCGCGAACACCGCCTCCGCCGCGGCCTCGATCGCCTCGGAGACCTCCTCGGCCCGCGAAGTCGTCATGGCAGCGTCGCCTCCCGTCGCTCCGCCGTGGGGAACTCGTGCCCCGAACGCAGCACGGCCTGCGCACCGAGGCTGAACACCAGCGCGGGCACCAGCACCGCCAACGCGAGCCACAGACCCGCCGCACCCGCGATCAGCGCGCCCGCCAGCACCAGCCGCTCCGCGACGAGGATCTCGTGCGCCCGCAACGCCTTCCGCGGCGGCAACTCCCGGATGTGCTCCAGCAGCAACGAGAACGCCGCCGTCCCCGCGCACGCCGCCACCGTCGCCAACGCCGAGTAGCCGCCCCGCTGCGGCACCGCCTCCGCCAGCGCCAGCACCACCAGCAACCCCGACGCGTACAGCGCGAACGACGTCCGCACCGCCACCGGGATGCCGCTGCGCACCGGCACCGAGCGGTAGCCGCCCGCCCGGTCGCCGTCCACGTCGCGCATCGTCCCCACCAGGTTCGACGCCGCGTCGTGCGCCAGGAACACCAGCGCGAACACCAGCACCGTCCACGGCACCCGGTCCGCGCCCAGCAGCGCACCCGCCGCCAGCGCCAGCGCCGTCAGCGAACCGCGCACCAGGTTCCCGGACAGGCCGCGCGCCTTGCAGAACCGGCTGTAGGCGACGATGCCCGCCGTCGCCACCACCACCAGCAGCACCGCGTGCCAGTTCACCAGCAGCGCGAACACCGCGGCCGCCGCCGCGCAGCCCACCCCGCAGGCCAGCGCCGCCCGCGGCGACAACCGGCCGGACGGGATGGGGCGCTGCGGCTTCCCGATCGCATCCAGCTCCCGGTCGAAGTAATCGCCCAAGTAGTGCCCGGACAACCAGCCCAGCGCGGGCACCACCGCCGCCGCCAGCAGCGGCACGCCCCACCCGGCGCCGGCGGTGACCGCGCCCGCGATCCCCACCATCGCCGGATAGCAGGTGGTGTAGGGCCGCCAGGTCTCGACGTGCGCCCGGATCCCGCGGTGCACCGCGGACATCGATGCGGCCACGGCTAGCGGTCCCGGTGGATCGCGAGGTCCGCCACCGCCGCCAGCAGCCGCGAACCGTCCCCGCCCGGCAGCACCGCCAAGTCCCGGTGCGCCCGCCGGATCTCCTCGGCGGCCTCCGCCGCGGCGCGCTCCACCGCGCCCAGCCGGGTCAGCACCTCCCGCAGCAGCGCGAACGACTCCACCGGGGACCGGGTGCCGCTGAGCGCTTCCGCGAGCAGCGCGCGATCCCGCGCGCCCGCCATGCCGTGCGCCACGATCACCGGGAACGTCGGCCGCATGTTCCCCGCATCGCTGCTGCCGGACTTGCCGGTCACCTCGGTCTCCGCCAGGTACGGCAGCAGGTCGTCGTGCATCTGGAACGCGGTGCCGACCCGGTCGGCGAACCGCGTCGCCGCCGCCACCTGCTCGGTGTCCCCGCCGCCGAGCACCGCACCGGACCGGCACGCCGCTCGGAACAGGGCGCCCGTCTTCAACGCCGCCATCCGCCGGTACCGCTCCGGCGGGCACGCCGGATCCCGCAGCAGCTCCGCCTCCAACGCCTGCCCCCGGCACAGGTCCACGCCCGCGTCGGCGACCGCGCGCACCGCCGCCAGCACCGGTTCGGCGGGCAGCCCGCACTCGGTGAGCGCGGCGAACAGGCTCAGGATCAACGCGTCGCCGGTGACGATCGCGTCCGGCACCCCGAACCGCACCGGCACCGAAGCCCGGCCCCGCCGCAGCTCGTCGCCGTCGATGATGTCGTCGTGCACCAGCGAGGCCACGTGCAGGTACTCGATGGCGACCGCGGCGGGCAGCACCGCCGCGCGATCCCCGCCGACGGCCTCCGCGGCCGCGACCAGCATCACCGGCCGCAGCATCTTGCCCGGCGCCAGCAGCGCGTACCGCGACACCTCCCTGATGTGGTCGGTGCCCGCAGGCCAGCGGCGTTCCAGCTCCGCGCGCAGCTCCGCGGCCACCGGGGAGGCGGCCAGCAGCGCCGCCGGATCCCCGGCCAGGTCGTGGGCGTCGCTGATCCGGGCGGTCACCGGGCGGGCTCGCTGACCTCGGCGGCCAGGTCTCCGGCGGTGGCGTCCGCGGCGGAGAACTCGGCCGCGACCTCCAGCACCAGGTCGTTCGCCGCGCGGGTGCCGACGGTCAGCCGCACCCCGGACCCGGCGATCTCCCGCACCACCACACCGCGCTCGGCGCACCGGTCCACGAAGCGCTGGTTCGCCCCGCCCAGTGGCAGCCACAGGAAGTTCCCGCCGCTGGCGGGCACCGGGATCCCGTGCGCCAGCAGGCCTTCCCGGAGCCGGTCGCGTTCGGCCGCGACCTCCGCGCACTGGGCACGCATCACCTCGGACGCCGCCAGCGCCGCCGCGGCCGCCGCCTGCGCGGGCCCACTCACCCGGAAGAACAGCGCGCTCGGCTTCAACGCGGCCACCACCGGCTCCGCTCCCAACAGGTAACCGACGCGCATGCCGAGCAGCCCGTACGACTTGGAAAAGGTCCGAGCGATGGTGAGCCGGTGGTCCGTTCGGGCTAGTTCGATTCCATCCGCAATGGTCTCGCCGGTCCCGGTGGCGAAGTCGATGTAAGCCTCGTCGAGCACGACGTGCACATCACTCGGAATGCGATCGAGGAACCCGGTGATCTGTTCCGCGGTGAGGATCGACCCGGTCGGATTGTTGGGGTTGCACAACAGCACCACCCGGGTGCGGTCCGTGACCGCGGCCGCCATCGCGTCCAGGTCGTGCGCCGAATCCCGCAGCGGCACCCCCACCGCGCTCGCCCCGGCGTTGCGGATCATCAGCGGGTACATCTCGAACGACGGCCAGGGGTGCACGACCTCGATGCCCGGGCCCGCGTGGACCTGCAGGAACTGCTGGAGCAGCGCTCCCGAACCGACGCCGGCCAGCACGCGCTCCGCGGCCACCCCGTGGTGCTCGGCCACGCGCGCGACCAGATCCGACGAGAACGGGTCCGGGGTGAGGTTCAGCGTGTCGAGGGCGGCTTCGGCGGCAGTTCTCACGCCGGGCAGCGGTGGGGCGAAATTCTCGTTCAGGGAGAGCTGGTGCACAATTGAGGTCACAGTGCCAATCCCGTTCTGGCCGCTGGGTTTCATGGCCTCTCGTGCGGTGTCCGCCGGTTTCGTTCCGGACCGCTCGCGATGCTGATCGAATACTGTGTTCCGCGGCCTTCGATGTCAAGGTTCACGATCTCGTAGAACGTGATGAACGTGTTTCGAATCTGTGTAGTCGGTTTTTGTCGAGGGGATCCCCTGAGATCTTCGTGGCAGCGGGACGCAAGTCGTCCGGCGCGTCCCGGCGCTGTGCTAGTCCGCGGCGAGCCGATCGGCGGCCTCGTCCGCGCGCTCCGCGGCGCGGTGGGGCGGCGTGCCGCGGATCGTCTCCGCGCACCCGCGCGCGGGCGTTGAGATCAATCTGTGATCTAGGTGGTTCCGCCAGGTCAACGGGCTTCGGGGCCGGTCGTTCGCCCTCGGCGTGACCATGCTCGCCCGAATGGCTCTGGAATATTCCACCGGTCGTTCGGTACACCGGACGCGGTGCGCCCGCCACAGCGGCAGTCGGGGCCCGGCGGCCGCACCCGCCACGGTCCGGGGACCGGTGGCTGCGCCACGACCGGCGGGAGTACCGGTCGCGGCAGAACCGCGGCCCCGGTGCGTTCGGGGCGCGCCGGGGTCGCGGACCCGTTTCCCGCATTCGACTCGAATGCGCGGGATCGAACCGCCGAACACCGCCGACCGGGCGAACCGCGGATAGTCCGACGGCACTGTGAAAACGGCAAATACCGGCACTTTTGGGCCGAATGTCGCCGCGATTAGGGTCGCAGACGATTCCTCAATGGCAGCGGGGCGGGCACCGGCCCGTTTCGTGGAGGGACCGGGAACGGACCACGCGCAGCCGAACCCGGACAACCGACAACGCCCGGGACGCCCCATCGCCCCGGGCGCGAGATCGAGGAGAGCAAGATGGTCGCTGCCCCACGTCGCATGGCCCGCATCGCCGGGATCGCCGCGGTCGCCCTCTCGGCCGCCGCCACCGTCTCCGTCTCGGCCGCCCAGGCCGAACCGGCCGACGTCACCCCGTACATCGTCGGCGGCCAGGACGCCGACATCGCCGACCACCCGTTCGTCGTCGCGCTCACCACGCCCGACGGCCAGCAGTTCTGCGGTGGCTCGCTCGTCTCCGAGACGAAGGTCGTCACCGCCGCGCACTGCACCACCGGCTCCGACCCGTCCGAGATCAACGTGCTCAGCGGGCAGACCGAGATCAGCGGCACCGGCGGCACCGTCTCCGAGGTCAGCGACGTCTGGGTGCACCCCGAGTACACCGACGCCACCCTGGGCTTCGACGTCTCCGTCCTCACCCTGTCCGCTCCCGTCGAAGGCGCTCAGCCAGTCGAGCTGGCCACCGCCGACGACGCCGGCTACACCGCGGGCACCGACGCCACCCTCCTCGGCTGGGGGACCACCTCCGAAGGCGGCTCCACCTCCGACCACCTGAAGACCGCGACCGTGCCGGTGAGCTCCGACGCGGACTGCTCCGCCGGGTACGACGAGTACAGCCCCGACTCGATGGTCTGCGCCGGCCTGCCCGAAGGCGGCGTCGACGCCTGCCAGGGCGACTCCGGCGGCCCGATGGTGGCCGACGGCCGCCTCATCGGCGTCACCTCCTGGGGCGAAGGCTGCGCCCGCCCCGGCAAGCCCGGCGTGTACGCCCGCGTCGGCGCCTACAACGACGTCCTGACCGAGCAGATCGGCAGCTGATCGCCTGACGGATTCCCGCTCGCTCGGCTGAGCTGGGCGGGTGGCGGAACCTCAGCGGCGCCCTCGCTGCGGGATCGTTTTCACAGGTGGCTCCGCCACATGAGAAATGCAGTACGGGGCGGTCCGGAAGGGCCGCCCCGTTCTCGTGCGTCCGGTCAGGTGAGCTGGCGGGTGGAGCGGTCTTCGAACTTCGTCGCGTAGCCGCCGATGATCGCGCGGGATTCCACCGTGCCCAGCGCGACCCGGTCCAGGCAGTCGACGGACTCGCGGAACGCGGCCACCCGTTCCTCGTCGTCCAGCAGCAGTCCGCACTCCTGGCTCTCCAGCAGCACCGTCGCCACCCCGCGCGCGAACTCGATCAGCGTGAACGGCCCGCCGAGCCCCGCGTGCACCCCCAGGTTCGTCGGCAGCACCCGCACCGCGATGTTCGGCGCCTCCGCGGAGCGCAGCAGGTGCCGCAGCTGCCCGCCCATCACCGCCGCACCGCCCACGGGCCGGGTCAGCACCGATTCGTCCAGGTACGCCGTCAACGCCACCGGCGACGCCTTGTGCAGGATGCCCTGCCGCACCTGCCGCACGTTGACCTGCTCGTCCACCTCGCCCGTGCCCGCACCGGACGCCGCGCACACCGCGGTCGCGTACGCCCGGGTCTGCAGCAGCACCGGCACGTAGCCGAGGCTGAGCTCGGTGAGCCGGGAGGCGCGCTGCTCCGCGTCGATGCACGCGCGGGTGTGCGCCGAGAGCCCCGCCATCGCCTCCCACCACGACGGGCGGCCCAGCTCCTCGGCCATCGTCAGCAGCTGCTCGCGCCGCTTGCCGCGCACCCGCAGCGCCGCGAGCACCGCGGCCAGGTCGGGGCCGCCGATGCCGCGCTGCGCCGTCTCGATCCGGCTGATCTTCGCGATGCTCCAGCCCAGCTGTTCGGCGAGCACTCCCTGGGACATCCCTTTGTCCTTGCGCACCTTGCGGACCTCGGCCGCCAGCGCGCGGGCCCGGGGGGAGTTCGACATGATCGTCAGAATATGGTGCCAGCGCGGAAAAAACCGTCGCTCGATCAGGTACTGGTGAACTGCCCGAACGGCCGCAGATTCCCGGCCCTGCACCGAAGATGCGCCCCTGCCGAGAACTTCCCGGAGCGGAATCCTCCAGCGCAGCCCCGCTTCCGCGCCCGATCCCCCGGCCGCCACGCGCGGTGATGTCGCGGGGACCCGGAAACCGGGCCCCCGCCACCCCCAGGCCATCCGACCCCCCGGATGCCTCGCGGCGTCCCCCTCGGCGCCGCTGGGACCAGAGTGGCACGAGCGCCGCCGCCGCTTCCACCGGAACGACCGACGAACCGCAGGAACATGTGGCCTGCAGTCGAGATCAGTTCGCGGGGATAGACTCACCCAGGGGAGGGTCGTCAGCCGCCCGCGCGTGGTGGTCGCAGCCCGCCCGCGCCGCGGCGCGGGCGGTACCGCACATGTGGAAGGACACCTGACGTTGCCCGGAGCCTCCGAGATCGCGCTCGCCGAAGCCGAACACCGGCGGGTGCGCGCCCCGCAAGCACTCCTGGACACGACGCTGGACCAGCTGCGGACCCTGGTGGTGGTGCACGAGGCGGGCACCGCGCTGGCCGCGGCCCGGCTGCTCGGACGCGAGCAGTCCAGCGTGCAGAAGCAGCTGGACACGCTGAACCGGAACTTCCGGGAACTGTGCGGCGAACCGTTGGTGCTCAAGCAGGGCAGGGGGAAGAGCGCGCTGTTCACCGGCACCGGCGAAGCGCTGGTCGAACGCGCGCGGGACACCCTCGACGACTGGCTGGACGTCGTCACCGACTCCCGGCGCCGCGTCGGCGGTTCGCTGCGGGTCGGCACCACCCGGTTCACCCTCGGCTTCCTCACGCCCGCCGTGGAACGGGTCGCCGCCGGGTTCCGCGCCGACGGCATCGACCTCAAGGTGGTGCACCTGCGCACCCGCAACCTGCTGGAAGCGTTGCGCGCCAACGAGGTCGACCTGGTCTGCGGCAGCACGCTCACCCACGTCGGCGCGAATCCGGCGGGCCTCGACGTGCTGGAGTGGCGGCGCAGCGGGCTCACCCTCGTCACCAACCTGGACCGCAGGCTGGTCCCCGGCCCCGCGGTGCGCGCCGCCGCGCTGCCCCGGCTGCCGCTGATCGTCGCGGGCAGCGGGCTGGTCGCCGAGTTCCTGCGCGGCTGGTACGGCGCCGACTACCGGGGCGTGCTGAACGTGGCCGCCGAGGTCGACGACGTGCGCTACGGGCTGGAACTGCTCAGCTCCGGGCTGCTGCACGGCTGCATGCTGGTCACCCGTGGCGTCGCGGAGGCCGCCGCGGACGGCAGGCTGCCGGACGGCCGCGGCCTGCGGATCCTCGACGTGCTCGGCGACCTGGAACCGCGGCTGGAGGTGCTGGTCGGCGCGTTCGCCAGGGCGGGCGAACTCGGGCAGCACGACGCGGACCACCCGCTGAACCGGTTGTGGGCGGCGTTGACCAGCAGGCACGACGAGTGGCGCGCGGAGCGGCCCACCAGCGGCTGACCGGCCCGACAGTTCGCCGAGACGTCTCCGCCCGGCCACCGATTCCTCACCGCCGGTGAGCCCGCGCCGGTGAAGGTGTGCGGGTGAGCGAGCCGAGAACCCGGCCGGTGCGCGCCCTGGTGGCGCTCGGCGATTCGACCACCGTCGGCATGGGCGACCGGGTCCCGGGCGGTTGGCGCGGCTTCGCCCGGATGCTCGCGGACGCCTGCGGCGGCCCCGCCCGGATCCGGTACGCGAACCTGTCCGCTTCGGGCGCGCGGGTGCGCGACGTGCACGAGGTGCAGCTGCCCGCGGCGCTGCGGCTGCGGCCGGACGCGGCGGTGCTGGTGGTCGGCATGAACGACACGCTGCGGTCCGACTTCGACCCGGCCCCGCTGCGGCGGCGGCTGGACGCGGTGGTGGGCGAGCTGACCCGCGCCGGTGCGGTGGTGGTGGCCGCGCGCTACCACGACCACGGGAGGGTGTTCCGGCTGCCTGCTCCGCTGCACCGCGCGCTGCGCAAGCGGATCGAGCAGGTGAACGCGGTGCTCGACGAGGTGCTGGCCCGGCACGGGGCGCGGTGCGTGGACCTGGACGCGCTGCCCGGCGCCTACGAGCTGGACGCGTGGTCGGTGGACCGGCTGCACCCCTCCGAGTTCGGGCACCGGTTGCTGGCGCGGGCGATGGGGGAGCAGCTGGCGGCCGCGGGGCTGCTGGTGGAGCCGGTGGCGCTGCGGTGTTCCGGAGGTGCCCGGATCACGGCCTGGCACCACGCGGGATGGTTGGTGTTCCGCGGTGTGCCGTGGCTGGTGCGGCGCGGCTCGGACCTGCTGCCGCACGGGGTGGCGGCGGTGGTGCGGGAGGTGCTGGCGGAGCTGGGGGAACGGCGGGGTCTGCGGCGGATCCGCGGTGGTGCGTTCCGGGG
>NZ_JAIUKB010000093.1:0-29069 GCF_020176785.1 Saccharopolyspora sp. 6V
CGGCCGATCTCGCGGACCAGCAGCTGGTGGTCCCCGATGACGAGGACTACGAACGCGACTGACGGGATCCCCGCGCGCCCCCCCCCCCCCCCCCCCCACGGCCGGCGCACGTCCGCGCGCGACCCGCTCGGCGGTGTCGAGCACGTCGCGCGCTCGGCGGCGGGCTCCTTCGTCGTCCCGCGGGGTGACCTCGTCCGGCAGCACCGCGAGCAGCCGCACCGGAAGCCCCCGCAGCTCGGCTTCCCGGGCGGCCCACTCCACCGCGCCGAAGGCGGGGGCGGATCCGTCCACACCGACCACGATTCCTGCCTTCCGCTGTCCGGTCACGATCGCGCACCTCCCGGCATCGGCCCCGCAGCGAAGGTACGACCGAGCCGCGCGGGACGCGATGCGGCGGCGGTCGTTCAGCCCGCGGAGCGGTTCCGCCGATCCGCCGTGGCGGTGCCCGGTCCCGTCCTGTCGTGGCGGACCCGCACCCGAGCGGCCTCCCCCCGCTCCCAGCGGAACGTCGCGACGTCACCGGGGGCCAGCTCCACCTCGCAGTCCCCGCAGGCGCACCTGATCGAGCCGCCGGTGGGGCCGCCTCGGCCGACCCGCACCACCGCGGTGCGGCCGGTGACCGACAGGGACACCGGGTGCTCCCGGTAGCGCAGGTCGAGCTCCAGCTCGCCCAGCTCCGGTGGCCAGCACGGGTCGAGCCGCAGCGCCTCCTGTCTGGCCTCGACCCCGGCGAAGCAGCGCTGGAGCAGGTCGATGGTCCCGGCCATCGCGGCGAGGTGGACACCTTCGCGGGTGCTGCCGCCGCGGGTGTCGTGCACGTCGGCCTCCAGCACCCGGTGGAAGTGCTCCCACGCCCGCTGCCGGTCGGACCTGGCCAGCACCCAGGCGTGCACCACGGAGCTGAGGGTCGAGCCGTGACTGGTGCGCCGCAGGTAGTGCTCGATCGTCTCCGGGATCCGGTGGGCCGGGAACGGATAGCCCAGTCCCGCGAGGACGTCGCGCAGCTCTTCCGCGGACAGCAGGTAGAACAGCATGAGCACATCGGCCTGCTTGGAGGCCTGGTAGCGGTTCGGGTCGTCGCCCTCGGCCTCCAGGATGCGGTCCAGGCGCCGGATGTCGCCGTAGCGCCGCCGGTAGCCGTGCCAGTCGAGCTCGGCCAGCTCGTGGTAGCCCTCGAACTGGCTCGGGATGCCGTCGTGGAAGGGCACGAACAGCTTGCGGGACAACCGCTTCCAACGAGCGATCTCGGCTTCGCGCAGTCCCAGCTCGGCCATGAGCTCCCGTCGGCGCTCCGGCGCGAGAACGGTGAGCACCCGGGCGGCCGTCCGGCACAGCCACGCGAGCATGACGTTGGTGTAGGCGTTGTTGTCGATCCCGGCGGTGGCGGCGCCCGGGTAGGCGGTGTGGTATTCGTCCGGGCCGACCACTCCTTCGACGACGTAGTGGTCCCGGCTCGGGTCGTAGCGGGCGAGGCCGGCGGCGAACCGGGTGATGTCCAGGATCAGCTCCGCGCCGAAGTCGCGGAGGAACGCCGTGTCCGCGGTCGACTGGTAGTAGTGCCACGTGTTGTACGCGATCGCGATGCCGATGTGCCGCTGCAAGTGGGTGTCGTCGGTCAGCCACCGCCGCGATCGCGGGTTGAGGTGCAGGCGTTGGCTCTCCTCCCGGCCATTGCTGCCGCTCTGCCACGGGAACATCGCGCCGACCCGCCCGGTGCGGCGTGCGGCGCTGCGCGCCTGGTGCAGCCGCCGGTACCGGTACAGCAGCAACGCGCGAGCCTCGTCGGCGGCGCGCAACGCCAGAACCGGCAGCACGAACAGCTCGTCCCAGAACACGTGGCCCCGGTACGCCTCGCCGTGCAGACCCCGAGCGGGGACGCCCACGTCCAGGTCGGCGCTGTTCGGCGAGATCGTCTGGAGGAGGTGGAACAGGTGCAGGCGTACCGCGCGGCGGATGTCCCCGGCGCCGCGGATCCCGCAGCGGAAGGCCCGCCACGACTTGAGCCAGGCCGCACGGTGCGTCTCCAGCAGCGATTCGAACCCGCCGGCCTCGGCGACCAGCTCCGCGGACTCCGCCGCCGGCTCCGAGATCGCACGGTCGCGCGAGGTGTGCAGCGCCACGACCTTCTCGATCACGACGCGCTCGCCGGGCCGCGCGGCCACCACGAGCTCGTGCGCGATGCGGTCGGCTTCCACCACGGTCGTTCGCGGAGGGCTCGGCTCCCGGCGGTCGGTCCTGACGCGGGTGCGTGCCGCTTCGGCGACTTCGATGCGCGACCAGGCGGTGCGAGCCCGCAGGCCGAGGGTTTCGGGCGAGTGCTCGTGCACCTCGAATCCGGTGAGGTGAGCACCCTCCAGCGCTTCGTACCGGGCGACTCCGGTGTTGCGCACCCGGCCGTCGAGGCCGCTGCGGAAGGTGATGGTGCTGCTGTGGTCCTCGGGAACGAGCGTGGTCTCCAGCGCCGCCAGGTGCGGGAGACCCATGTGGACGATGCGGCGCTGCGTCAAGGTCGTGGTGCGCCCGGCCCGGTCGCGGAACCGGCACCGCCTGCTCAGCAGCCCCCGTTCGAGGTCCAGTTCGATCTCGTGCTCCAGCAGCGTGCACCGGCTCAGGTCGAACCAGTCGCCGTCGTCGAAGCGGAACGTCAGCGGCAACCAGTTCGGCAGGTTCACCATCGACTCCGTGGTGATCTCCTGCCCGGCGACCTCGGCGGTCCGGCGGTCGTAGCACCCCGCCGCGTACGTGCCCGGGTAGTGCACCCCGTCGTCCTCCGCCTCCGGAGCCGCCCCGCGGGTGGCGAAGTAGCCGTTGCCCAGCACGCACAGCGCCTCCCGCCGCCCCTCGTCGGCGGGGTCGAAGCCGCTGAACGTCCACGCGCGATCATCGGTCATCAGGCCCGGCCTCCGCTCAGCCGCTCCGGCCGGGGCGCGCACCTTCCAGCGGCACCACGGCGACCGGGCAGGCAGCCCGGTGCAGCACGCCGCGCGAGACCGATCCCAGCAGCGCCTCGGAGAACCCACCGGATCCGCGACGCCCCACGACCAGCAGACGGGCACCGCTCGTGGCCTCGGTCAAGGCGGAGATCGGGTCCATCGAGCTGGTGAGGCGGCGCACGGCGACGTCGGGGTGGTCCGGGGCGAACCCGGCCACCGCTTCAGCAAGTGCGCGCTCCGCGCGCTCGACCAGTTCCTCGCGGTCCGGGTGCTCGAACGGGCCGGTGATGAACGCCGAATCCGGCGCCGCCTGCACCGCAACCACGTCGCAGCGCAGCGCTTCCGCCGCCTCGCAGGCGAATTCCAGGGCGCGGTCCCCGTGGACCGACCCGTCGACACCGGCCACGACGGTCTCGCGCCGCACCTGCTCGGCCGCCCCGCGCACCACCACCGCCGGGCACGGGGAGCGCGTCGCGACTTCCAGGGCCACCGAGCCGAGCACGGCGTCGTGCAGCGCCCGGTGTCCACGCGATCCGAGCACCAGCAGCGATGCGTGGCGCGCCACCTCCAGGATCCGGGGAACGGCCCGGCCGGTCCGCGCCTCGACGCGCACTCGTCGAGGCGCGCCGTTGCGTTCACGGGTCTGCGCGGCGAGATCGGTCAGCCAGCCGGGACGGGTCCCGTCCGGATGCGGGCCGGTGCCGATGGTGATCAACAGCAGCTCGTCGCCGCAGAGCGCCGCGTTCGCGCAGGCCCACTCGACCGCGCGCTCGGATTCGGGCGTGCCGTCCACCGCGATCGCGCACCCCGGCATCGCATCCCCCTTTCCTCGTCTCCAGGCTGGCAAAGGCACCTGCCCGGGGCATCTCGGCGCCCGGTCTCCTTCGGCGGTGGCGAGCGGGCGCGGGTGGAACCGCTCGGCGCGCCGCTCCGCGATCGCGGCGGGAGCGGACGGATGCCATCGCCGCGGGTCCAGGACCCGGCACGTGCGGCGGTGCGCAGGCATGGACGAAAGCCCGTTCCGGGCGCCCTTCGGCGGTGCGACCGTGAGGTGGTTCCTCGTGGAGGAGGTGGCATGAGCAGTGCCCGGCCCGGCCCGGTCGTCGCGGGGTTCAGCGGAATGCCCGGATCCCGGCAAGCGCTGCGGTGGGCGTGCCGCGAAGCCGCGGTGCGGCGGCGAGAACTGCACCTCGTGCGCGCGTTCTCCACGCCGCTGGAGGAGCTGACGCGGATCCACTTCCCCGCCGAGCCCGTCGACTTCGGACTGCTGCACGCGGACGTGGAGCACGAGGTGAGCGGGACGGTCGCGGAGTGCGCGCGGGACTGGCCGGAGTTGACCATCACGGGCGAGAGCCGGCTCGGGCACCCCGCGCTGGTGTTGCGGGAAGCCGCGGAGGACGGCGACCTGCTCGTGCTCGGACCCGCACAGCACGGGCGGCTGCACCACTGCCTGCTCGGGTCCACGTCCGACGAGCTGCTGCGGGGCTCCGCGGTGCCCGTCGTCTTCGTCCGCGGGACGGAGTGGGCGGAACGCCACCGAGTCGTGGTCGGCGTCGACGGCTCCCGGATCAGCGCCCGGGCCGTGGGATTCGCCTTCGACCACGCGGCGCGGCACGGTGCCGAACTCGTCGCGGCTCTCGCCTGGGACGAGTTGCCGCGGGACGCGATCGCCCCGGCCAGGTGGAGCCTCGATTGGACCGACGTCACCCGCGGCTGCGAACGGCAGCTCGCCGAGTCCCTCGCCGGGTGGCAGGAGCAGTACCCCGACGTCCCGGTGCGGCACGAGGTCACGACGACGGAGCTCCCGGCGGAGCTGCTGCTGCGCCACGCACGGGAAGCGGGGCTCGTGGTCGTGGGACGGCACGGCCGGTTCCTGATGCACGCGGCGATGGTGGGCTCCACCGGCCGTGCGGTCGCCCACCGGGCGCCGTGCCCCGTCGCCGTCGTGCCCTGACGCACGCGGCTCGGTCCCGGTGCCCAGCGGCTCGCCGCTTCGGACTCAGCGGCCCAGCGGCTCGCCGCTTCGGACTCAGCCGCCTGGCAGCAGGACGGCGGCCCCGTGCACGCGATCGTCGGCCAGGTCCCGCAGCGCCGCGTCGGCCCGGTCCAGCCGGTACGGCGTGGTCGTCACCCGCAGGCGGTGCCGGTCGGCGAAGCGCAGGAAGTCCACCCCGTCGCCCCGGGTGTTCGCGGTGACGCTGCACAGCGCGCGTTCGTGGAACAGGTGCCGCTGGTAGTCGAGCTCCGGGATCGTCGTCAGGTGGATGCCGGCGATCGCCAGCGTCCCGCCGCGCCGCAAGGCGGCCAGCGCCACGGGAACCAGCTCGCCGACGGGGGCGAACAGCACCGCCGAGTCCAGCGGTTCCGGTGGTTCGTCCGCCAAGCCACCGGCGGTGGCCGCCCCCAGGTCGAGCGCGAGCGCCCGGGCGCGCGCGGACCGGGTGAGCACGTGCACGCGTGCGCCGCCGGCCACGGCGACTTGGGCGGTCAGGTGGGCACTCGCGCCGAACCCGTACAGGCCCAGCACTCCGCCCGCGGGGACCCGAGCTCGGCGCCACGCCCGGTAGCCGATCACCCCGGCGCACAGCAGCGGTGCCACCTCGGCGTCGGTGTACCCGGCAGGCAACCGGTAGGCGTAGGCGGCGGGCACCGTGGTGAACTCGGCATAGCCCCCGTCGGCGTCCCAGCCGGTGAAGCGCGAGCGGGGGCAGAGGTTCTCCCTTCCCCGCAAGCAGAACCCGCATCGACCGCACGTGCCCCGCAACCACGGGATGCCGACCCGTTCGCCCAAGTCGAAACCGGTGGCGGCCGGGTCGCAGGCCACTACTTCTCCGACGACTTCGTGGCCCGGCACGACGGGCCGACGGTGGGCGGGCAGGTCGCCCTCGGCGAGGTGCAGGTCGGTGCGGCACACCCCGCAGGCCAGCACCCGCACCAGCAGCTCGCCGGAGTCCCGGGAGGGGACGGGGCGCAGCACCCAGCGCAACGGCTGCTCCGCGAGCGGACCGGGCTCGCGCACGATCCACGCGTTCATGGTGTCGGCGATGGATGCCATCCCGTCCTCCCGGGGCGGCCCGCCGTCCCCGTCCGGGCCGCCGGCCTCGACCGATGTCCTGCGGGTACCAACCTGGCACGCGCCGACCGCTGGTACCAGAGAACATCGGCCCCGCTCCCGGTGGCGGATTCCGATCGGCGGAAGCGTCGTTTCCCGGAACGCGGGCGGCGGGCATCCCGGAGCAGCAGTCGATGCGGCGACCGGGCGCCGGCGGCGATCGGCCCGACGTGACGGGGGAGCGGTGGTAGTGGTCCGCATCGATCCGCACGAGCACGGCGCGGCGTTGTTCGACCTCGACGGGGTGCTGACCGACACGGCCTCGGTGCACCGCGCGGCGTGGAAGCGGCTGTTCGACCAGTACCTGGCGGGTCGAGGGGAGCGTCCCGGCCCGTTCACCGAGGAGGACTACCTGCGCCACGTCGACGGCAGACCTCGGGACGACGGTGTGCGTGCATTCCTGGGATCCAGGGGGATCGACCTCCCGGCCGGTTCCCCATCCGACCCTCCGGGGCACGAAACGCTGGTAGGGCTGGGGAAGCTCAAGGACCGGTACTTCCGCGACGCGGTCGGCGCCCACGGCGCGCGTGTGCTGGACGGTGCGGTGGAGCTGGTCACGTCGTTGCGCGCGCGGCGCGTGCGGACGGCGGTCGTGTCGGCCAGCCGCAACTGCGCGCTGGTGCTGGACGGTGCGGGCATCGCCGGGTTGTTCGACGTCTCGGTCGACGGCGTCGTGGCGGCGGAGCTGGGTCTGCGCGGCAAACCGGATCCGGCGACGTACCTGGAAGCCGCCCGCAGGCTCGGGTGCGCTCCCCGGCGATCAGCGGTCCTCGAGGACGCGGCGGTGGGTGTCCGAGCCGGTCGTGCCGGTGGGTTCGGCCTCGTCATCGGCGTGGCCACCGCCGCGGACCCCGGATCCCTGCGAGATTCCGGCGCGGACGTGGTGGTGCGTTCGCTGCGCGAGGTAGCGGTGGACGGCGCATCGCCTTGCGAGCGCTGAGGATGCCGCCGTCCTCACCGGACCAGGGCGCCCGGGCACGCGCGTGGTGCAGCACTCCGGTGCCACCGAGCCCACCAGGGGCCGCTGAAGCCGGCGTTGCCGCGATGGCCCCGTCGCCCGCCTCCCCGTCGCCCGCGCCTGGGGTGAGGAGGCCCTGACCGCCCACCGGGCGTTCCACCGCGCCCTCTACGCCGCCTCGCACAACGACGTGCTGATCAAGATGCTCGACGACGTCTGGGACAAGTCCGACCGCTACCGGCGGATCGGGCTGGAACTCCCGCCCGGCGACGAACCCCGCACCCGCGACCACCGCGAACACCACGAGCTGTGCGACCTCATCGCCGCCGCCGATGCGCCTGGAGCGCGCGAGCTCGTGCGCGCGCACATCGAGCGCAGCCTCACCGGCTCCGCCATCGACGCCCGCGAACACCGGGAACGCCGCGGCTTCCCGGAAGCGGGCTCCGAAGCCAGCTGACGCCGGCGCCGAATCCCGGTATCACGCACCTTTGTCGTTGCAGGTCAACGATCTCGGTGGCCTGATCGCGGCCGGATACGTGCGCATGTGGCCTTCGGGCCTGCTGGAATCAGGCTGGTGCCCGGCTGTCCGCTCACCGCGTGCTCCGGCCGAATTGCGTTGCCAGGAAGGCGGTCTGGTCGCGCACCGCGCGCTCGAACAGGTCGCCCACGTAGATGTCGAAGTGGTCGCCCTCGTAGCGGCCGATCTGCACGTGGTCCTGCCCGGCGGCGAGCCGGGTTTTGGTGTCGGCGGGTGCGGCCCGGTCGTCCTCGCACACGCACAGCAGGGTGGGCGCGGTGATCTTCGGCAGGTCCTTTCCCGGCCGGTACGGCGGTAGCCGCAGCGCTAACCGGGCCGCGACCCCGTTGGCGCTGTCGGCCCCGCCGCCGGGTCCTTTGAGGACGCCCCAGAGGGTGTCGCGGCCGACCCCGGCGTCAACAGGCCGGACGGGATCGCCACCGGTCTCGACGTTCTTCGACAGTCCCCTCCCCAGCGACGACATCTTGGTCACGGCCGCGGAGGTCCGGGGGGAGAGCCGGGTTCCCGGGGGCAGCAGCCGCGACGCTTCGGCGATCGCGCTCGGCGACACGAGGTAGGCGGGCATCCACCACACACCCACCACCGGAGCGAGCACCGGCTTCGCGCCGAACAAGGACCCCACGGTGTCGAGCACCCCGGCGGCGATGAGCCACAGCATGCTCAACGGTGAGCTGCGGAAACGTGAGAACAGCGAAGGCCGTCGGTGAACGGCACTGGGCCACCACAGCGGCCAGCTGGTGGTCCTCACTCGCGATCCGCAGCGCATGGCCTCCGCCGAACGAGGTTCCCCACACCGCGATCCGATCGGTGTCGACTCCTGGCAGCGACCGGCCGTAGGCCAGTGCGGCTCGCCGATCGTCGAGCTGATCGTTGATGTCGAGCAGCTGTCGAGGCGAGCCCTCGCTGGCCCCCAGGTACCGGTAGTCGAACACCAGCACCATCCAGTCCTGCTCGGCGAACCGCTCCGCGAACGTGTTCAGCCGCCACTCCCGCATGGCGCCGAGTCCGTGCGCCATGACCACCAGGGCGACAAGGACGAGTTGCTCGTGGCCGTCGCCGACCGCTATTTCCAAGCGCTGCTGCACGAGCACGCCTCGCTGGCGGACCGTCCGCTCGCCGAGCAGTTCCGCTGGTTGATCGAGAGGCTGCGGCCGGTCGAGCACCTGGTCGCCACGGTGCACAACCGGGTCGCCGTCTCGGAGTCGGTCCGCGAGTGGCACACCGGCTTCCACCGGCGCTTCGAGAACCTCTTCGAGCAGACAACTCGCCGACTCCCTGACCGCCGAACACCGCACCGCGGAATTCGCTGCCGCGACCTTCGTCCTCGAAAGCGCGATCACCCACAGCATCGACGAGGCCACCACGGAACAACTCTGCAAGATCACCGCCGATCGCCTGCACCGGGTGGCCGAGGCGGAGCGATCTAGGGAGTGACGCGGTAGAGGTCTGCTGCCTGCTGCTGGGAGTGGGAGCGGCATCGCGCGCGGTGGGCCGCGCTGGGCATTCGCTGCCATGCGGGTCGGAATGTCGGCTCCCTGCCGGCTGTTCAGGTGACGATGTCGGCGAGCCGGGTGATCTCGTCGGGATCGTCCGTGGCGGGAACGAAAATGATCTCGTCGACACCGAGGCCGGTGTAGACCGTGATGGTCTGCTCGATCGTCTCCCTGGTGGTGCAGAGCACCGCGTTGGTGGCGATCTCCTTCGGGGCCAGCCGGTAGAAGTCCTGGATGTTCGCCCGTCCGGCCTCGGTGTCGCCCAGTGCGAAGTAGGCGAGCACGACGAGTTTCGGGGCGCCCTGGCGGCCTGCCTCCTGCCAGGCCCGCTTCGCCGCCTCGAAGCGCGGCGCCGTCATGGCCGGCGGCAGCGAACCGCCGATGTAGCCCTCGCCCCAGCGCACCATGCGGTCCAGCGCGCGAGCGGTGTACCCGCCGAACAGCATGGGGACCCGCCGGGTTCCCGATGGCACGGCTGGGTTCGGTCCGTTGCCGACCGGGGCGCCGGCCCAGACCTCGCGGTAGGTCGCCAGGTCGGATTCCAACCGCGCGCCGCGACCGTGCAGCTCGTGCCCGGGCACGGTGAATTCGTCTTCGCGCGAGCCGACGCCGACGCCGAGCGTGAGACGGCCGCCGGAAACACCGTCGATGCCCGCGATCTCCTTGGCCAGCAAGGCCCCAGGCCACGTCGGGGCCAGCAGGACCGCGCTGAGCAGTCCGATCGTGGTGGTCGCCCCCGCCGCGGCCGCGAGCGCGACGGTGTCACTCACACCCGGGTACGCGTAGCGCCCGGTCGTGGCGAGGGTGGAGAACTCCGCTTCCTCAGCCCGCGCGGCCCAGCGCGGAATGGTCGATGCGGTGACATCACGCACCTGATTCGGAAGTCCGATGCCGATCTGCACAGCGATTCCTCTCTGCGGTTGGGGCGATCCGCCGGTCAGGGCGTGCCAGGAAGGGAGCGGAAGAATTCCCGGATGTCGGCGATGAGCACCTCCGGTGCTTGCAGGGCGGGGAAGTGCCCGCCCTGGTCGTGCTCCCGCCAGCGTGTGACCACATTGGACAGTCGCGCCAGGTCCTGGATGGCGTTGTCCCCGGGGAAGTTCGCCACCGCCGTCGCAGCGCCCGATGGCGACGGCCTCCCCGCCAGCAGCTCGGCTCCGGCCTCGAAGTATAGGCGTGCCGCCGAGCCCGCGGTCCTGGTCAGCCAGAAGATGGTGACGTTGGTCAGGATCGCGTCCCGGTCGACGGGGGTCTGCTCGGTCTGCGCGGGGTCGTAGTCGACGAACCACTCCAGGTTCCAGGCCAGCTGCCCGACCGGCGAGTCGTTGAGCGCGTAGGCGATCGTCTGCGGGCGGGTGCTCATCTCGTGCATGTAGCCGGAGCGCCCGTACCACCACCGCTCGTGGTCGAGCGCCCGTTCGCGATCGGTTTCGCTGAGCAGTTCACGTTCGTCGGGGGACATGGGCCAGGCGGCGAAGGCCAACGCGTTGACGTGGACCCCGATCACCCGTTCACCGGCCACCCGACCCAGCTCGGGTGCGATGAGACTGCCGAAATCCCCGCCCTGGACCGCGTAGCGCTCATACCCCAGCTTGCTCATCAGCTCAGCCCAAGCGCGGGCGGTGCGGTGGACACCCCAGCCGCGCTCGTGGGTCGGGCCGGAGAAGGCGTACCCGGGCAGCGAGGGCGCGACTACGTGAAAGGCGTCGGCAGGGTCGCCGCCGTGTGCGCGGGGATCGGTCAGCGGTCCGAGGATCGCGTGGAAGTCGGCGACCGTGCTGGGCCACCCGTGCGTGATGATCAAGGGCGTCGCGTCCGGCTCGGGCGAGCGGACGTGCAGGAAGTGGATGTTCTGCCCGTCGAGCTCGACGGTGAACTGCGGGTGCGCGTTCAGCGCGGCCTCGTGCGCTCGCCAGTCGTAGCCCGTGCGCCAGTGATCGGCCAGATCCCTCAACCACGCCTTGTTGACGCCGTAGGACCAACCGGCGCCGGGCAGCTCATCGGGCCAACGGGTGCGGTCCAGCCGCTCTGCCAGGTCCACGAGGTCTTCGTCAGGGATGTTGATCCGGAATGGGCGAGGTTCGGATGCCATTCGACTCTCCTGGGTTGTGAGGTCCGCACTGCGGCGGCAAACGCGGACGGTGGTGTTGGGCGCGCGGCGAAGGTGCGACCCTGCGCGTGGAGAATTCAGCGACATGTGAACAGCGGGGAGAACATGTCGCAGTGGTGAGATGCCGCGGCAATGCGAGTGCCCGGGTGATCGTGCGGCGATGTGGCCGGCCGTCGGCCGCAGGTCGAGCTGCTGGTGGGCGAGTCGGGTGGGGTCGGCCCGGCTTGCGGGGTTCAGGCGCCGTTCTCGACCAGTGCCTTGAGCCGCGGCAGGCTCTTCTCGATGCCCTCGGCGTTCCAGCGGGGCCACGGTGTGCGCACGAGTAGTCCGCGGACCGGCGAGGTGGTGAGGTCGCAGGTCTCGGTCACCCGCGTGTCGCCGTCGACCTCGTCGAGTTCGTAGCGCCAGCGGTGCTTGCCGGGGTGGCACCACGCGATGCGCCGATCCGCCTCGAACTCGACGACCGTGTTGACGATCCGGTAGTGCACGCCGAACAGCTTCATGGCTGTCTTGAACGTGTCGCCCAGGTTCAGCCGGACCGGGCCCGAGACCGTGTTCCGCACGGTGCCCGAACCGTCGAAATCGGCGTGGCGGTGCGGATTGGCGAGTGCGGAGAACACCGCCGAGGGTGGTGCGGCGATGATGATGTCGCGGGAGATCAGAAGTGGGCGGGGTGCGGAGGGCATTCGGTTCTCCTGGTTCACCTGTTGCGGGCCGAGGCGCTCACATGACAACATATTGTCATGTCCGACAAGCTAGCGAGACGACAACATGTTGTCAAGAGTGGTGATCAAGCATGCGATGCCTACGCCGCACTGGTCGACCAGGTCGGCAGGCTCGCCGACGTCGTCGAGGCGGTCGGCAACGGCATCGCCCGGCCCACCGGTCAGAGCTTGGCGCGTTGGCAGGTCCTGGCTGAGGTCGAGCACGAAGCCGCCCCGGTGGGGGCCATCGCCTGCCGGCTCGGCCACACGCGTCAGGGCGTGCAGCGCGTCGCGGACCTGCTCGTCGAGGACGGCCTCGCTTGCTATCGGCCCAACCCCGCGCACCAGCGGGCCAAGCTGCTCGAAGTCACCCCGACCGGCCGCGCCGCCCTGCACAGGATGCAGGCGGCCTACACCCATCTGGCCCTGCGCACCACCGAAGGCCTCGATCCGGAACGGCTCGACCTCGCACGCGAGACCCTCGGCGAACTACAGCGCCGCCTCGAATCCGAGCTGTCCTGACCTGTCAGCGCCGCGGGCGTGCATGCCGGAGACCGGCGGTTGCGCCGCGTGTACTTCTCAGCCGCCGAATGCCACCTCGATGTCCGCCTCCGCGTAGTTGGCGGCGTAGGAGCTCTGCGGGCGGGGCCGGGTGTGGTGTTCCTGGAGCTTGTCGAACATGTCCTCCACCCGAACGGTCAGATAGCGGCCCGTGCTCTCGACGCTGGCCTCCCGCAGGACGGCCTGGACGTCGGGAAGGGCATCTCCGGGGCGTCGGCCATCCGGGTCGACGCCGTGTGCCGCACGTCGTGCAGAGGTTCGTGCCCAGATTTTCGTTGGCCCGCTGGAGAATTCGCCGCATCGCCCGATACGACACCGGCCGCGCCTCGTCCGCCACAACGGCTCGTCAGGGCCGGGTATCCCATCCGCCGTCCAGGTAGCGCGGCAGGTACCGGATCGCCTCCGGTGATACGGGGACTCTTGAGGCAGCGGGTGCCCGTGGGTGCCACGTACACCCGAGCCCCGGCCAAGAGGCCGCCCGATCGGCGGCGCTGGTGTTGAACCGGGTCACCGGGCGGAATTTCGCGCGGCTGGTCACCTCCGACGAACCCGGCGCGCTGCGCACCCTGCAGCTCGCCGCTCAGGAGAACCGGTCCTGCGGGATCGTCGCCGTCCGGATGATCACCGAAGGGTTCGACTGCCCGCAGGTCTCCACCATCGCCTACGCCACCAACGTCACCGCACCGCTGTTCATCTCGCAGATGATGGCCCGCGCCATGCGCCTCACCACGACCGAACGCGAACGCAAGGCTCCGTTGCCTGCGAACATCCTCGTCCCGGACCACCCGGTGCTGCGCGAGGCCTTCGTGGCAGCACTGGCGAACACGATCCCGCCGACCGACGACCAGGAGAGCACCGAATTCGTGCCGAAGGACCTCGCGACACCGAGCAGCCCGCGCTACGAACTGCTCGGCCTCGATGCGCCCTGGTTCAGCTCGGCGACGGCGCTCGAACAACCCGGCAGGCCGGTGAGCCCGCGGGAAGTCGAAGTCGCCACGTCTATCTGCGAAATTCGGTACATCCCGGTCGTGTGGGCGCCCAGAATGGCCCTCGGGTTCCGGGATTGGAACGGATGACGCCATCCGGCACGTAGCGGACCGAGCGCGACCCGGCCGGGACGTCGGGGCGCGCTCGGCTGGGGCGAGCGGTCCGGTTCGGTCTCGGCCAGGCGTAGCCGCTCGCGTCGAGTTCGCGCAGCTCATGAGCGAGATCGGCATGCGGTAAGATCGAACAACCGTTTCCTCGCGATCTCCGAACGGAACCGCTCGCGACGATCTTTGAAAACCCAGGTCAGAACACCCTTACTGCCGGGTCCCTGTCACCGGCTCTCCGAGCCGGTCCTCATTGCGGCAGGCGTCGGCCCGAGGTGAGCCGCAGCCGCAGCCGCATCCGCTGTCACCGGCTCTTCGAGCCGGTCCTCATTGCGGCCTGCCAGGTGAAATTGAGTAGGGCGCGGATCGCCGCGGTCTGTCACCGGCTCCCCGAGCCCGTCCCCATCGCGGCATGCACTCGTACCGCAGGAGGACGTACGCCTCCTGCGCCGCCTGTCGCCGGCTTCTTCGAGCCGGTCCTCATTTCGCGGCTCCAACAAGGCGACAGTTGAGCCACTGGGAAGCACCTGCATCTGAGCGCGACCCAGCTAGTGTCGAGCGCTGAAGCTCGGCGGTGGCTTCGGGATGGAGGCGGGCGGCCGCGGTTTCGGTGGAGAGGTTCCACAGGCGGAATTCCGGGTCTGGGGTGCCGAACGCGAGAAGTCCCCGGCGGGCCAGGTCGACGGTGATCTCCGCTGCGCGCGCAGCCCTTCTGGAGCGGCGACGGTAGCGAGGATCAGGAGCTGACCGATGACGGTGATGTCGATGTAGTCGAGATCGCCGTCCGTGACGACGTCGGCGATCAGCTCGTCGCTGATCAACGTTTTCTTCTCGTTCCTACCCTTCGTAGTTGTGCGTTCTGAACCAGCGGACGTCTCCCGGAAAGAACCGGCCCGTTTCCTGGAGCACGTGATGCGCTCCTTCCCGGATCCTGTGTGCAGCTGCGTCCTTGTCGACAGCCCAAGGGATGAACTCGTGGTCGACCATGTCACCAGGAATGATCACGCCGTCCTTCGCCGGCTGAACGGTCACGTCGATGGTCCGCTCAGCGAGCCCTCCGGGGATGCTCCCTGCTGCTGCGGGTGACGCTCTCCGATGTGCGTGTCGGCCCCGCGCACGTGGGGATGCTTCCCGCGACGGCGCGCCCGGCATGGTCCTCAACGCCGCCGTGCTGTGGATTACCCGCTACCTGGACGCCGCCACCGAGGGGCGCGTGCATTGCCCGCTCGGGGGCGCGAGCGCGTGAGGGCCTCGCCCGCCTCTTCCCGCTGTGCCACGCGAACCGCAACGTGCTCGGCCGCTACGGCTTCTGCGCTTCCACCTCGGCCGACGGCGGCCTGCGCCCGCTGCGTGCCCGGACGCGTCCGAACCGGACGAGGACGACGACACTCGCGTGGGCTGGCGTCCCCGTCCAGCGTCCAGAAGCGGTCCTTCCTGCCCGGCCTGGCACTCTCGCGGTCGGGAGCGGCATCCCTAGGCGCTGCGGGGTGCTTCTCGCAGTACGGGCCACTCGCACACAGCGGTGCGGGCCGGCTGATCAGCGTTCCATCATGCGCAGGCCGGCTTCGGTGTGGGTGTCGCCGGCGGCCGGCGGGAGGCTGGAGAGCGTGGCCAGGACATCGGCGGGCAGCTGGAGGCTGTCGGCGGCGGTGTTCTCCTCGACGCGGGCCACGCGCTTGGTGCCGGGGATGGGGGCGATGTCGTCGCCCTGGGCGAGCAGCCAGGCGATCGCGACCTGCGCGGGCGTGGTTCCTGCCTCTGAGGCGATGGTCTGGACTTCATCGGCGAGGGCCAGGTTGCGCCGGAAGTTCTCACCGGTGAAGCGGGGGTTGCCGCGGCGGAAGTCGCCTTCGTCGAAGTCGTTCTCGTTGCGGACGGTTCCGGTGAGGAAGCCGTGTCCCAGCGGGGAGAACGGCACCAGGCCGATGCCCAGCTCCCGCAGGACCGGCAGGACGCGGTCCTCGATGCCGCGGGTCCACAGCGAGTACTCGGATTGCACGGCGGTGACGGGGTGGACGGCGTGGGCGCGTCGGATGGTGTCCGGGCCGGCCTCGGACAGGCCGATGTGGCGGATCTTGCCCTCGGCGACGAGTTCCGCCAGGGTGCCGACGGTTTCCTCGATCGGGGTGTTCGGGTCGACGCGGTGCTGGTAGTACAGGTCGATGTGGTCGGTGCCCAACCGCTTCAGCGACCCTTCGACGGCGGTCCGGATGTTGGCCGGGCTGGAGTCCACCGTCCACGCACCGGCTCCGGAGTGAGAGACGAGACCGAACTTGGTGGCCAGGACGACCTGCTCCCGGTGGCCTTTGAGGGCCTGGCCGAGGAGGTCCTCGTTGATGTAGGGACCGTAGATCTCGGCGGTGTCGATGAGGGTGACGCCGAGGTCGATGGCCCGGTGCACGGTGCGGATGGACTCCGCATCATCGGTCCCGGCGCCGGTCAGGCCGTGGGACATGCCCATCGCACCCAGACCGATCCGTGCGACGTCGAGGTCTCCCAGCTTGATGTGCTTCATGATGTCGTGCTTCTCCTGACGAATGGGGTTCGGTCGGTTCGGCGCGACCGGTCCCGGCGGTGTTGGCGAGCCCGGACGCCGTCCTGCATCACGGTGCCTTCGCGCAGCCGTTGGCGCAGTTCAGGGGCTGCGTGCGCTCAGTTGTAGAGCGGGGCGAGGTCGGCGTAGACCTGGGAGACGCTCACCAGGTCGCCGTCGAAGACCAGGACGTTGCAGACGGGCAGGGTGACCGCCTTGCCGTCCTTGCGGTGGTACTCGATGTCGAACTGCACGGTGACGGTGTCGCCGCTCTCGTGCATCGCGAGGATGTGGTGGCTGACGCCCTCGATCGTGTCCCAGAAAGCCATCGTCGCCTTCTTCACGTTCTCCCGTCCGATGACGGGCTCGGTGTTCGCGAAGACGGATTTCACGTCGGGCGTGAGGTGCGCGACGAAGGCGTCGGCGTCGTGGCGGTCCGCGGCGGCGACCAGCGAAGCGGTGTCGCGGGTCATGGCGTACTCCTCCTTA
Organism: Saccharopolyspora sp. 6V; assembly: GCF_020176785.1. Taxonomy (NCBI): domain Bacteria; kingdom Bacillati; phylum Actinomycetota; class Actinomycetes; order Pseudonocardiales; family Pseudonocardiaceae; genus Saccharopolyspora; species Saccharopolyspora sp. 6V. Next base: position 16,523 of record NZ_JAIUKB010000093.1, read on the forward strand.
CGTTCTCAGGTGGCCCGGCAGGGCCGGATGTGTTCTGGGGTGCTCGTTCAGGCTGCCGTCCGGCGCGTGCGATAGGCAGGCCGGGATCTCCCGGGGAGCGGTCAGCGGGGGTACGACAGGGCCCCCTTCAACGGGTGTGTCACGGTGACGGCGGCGCAACACTGGACGCATGGCATCCGAGCAGCACAGCAGCGGTGACGAGCTGGGGCGCTTCCTGCGCGCCCGCCGCACCCAGACCAGCCCGCAGAGCGCGGGTCTGTCCCCTGGCCCCGGCGTGCGCCGCACTCCCGGGCTGCGCCGCGAGGAGCTGGCCACCCTGGCCGGGGTGAGCATCGACTACTACACACGTCTGGAGCGCGGCAAGGAGACGCGTCCCAGCCCCGCTGTCATCGATTCCCTGGCTCGGGCCCTGCACTTGGACGAGGCCGAGCATCAGCGCCTGCGTGCCCTGGCGGTACGTGCCGCCCGCTACGTGCCCGAGCCGGCGCCCGCTCCCAGTCGTAGCGTGCGTCCGCACGTGAAACTGATGCTGGAGGCGCTGCGTCCGAACCCGGCCTACGTCCTCAGCCGCAGCATGGACGTCCTGGCTCACAACCCTGGTGGGCTCGCCCTCTACCCGGGTCTGGCCGAGTGGCCCGCCAAGCAGCGCAACCTGGCCCGCTACCTGTTCCTGCATCCGTCCGGACGGGAGATCTTCCCCGACTGGGACGACCAGATCCGCGGGTGCGTCGCCCGCCTGCGGGCCCTTGCCGGCACCGACCCCGACGCCCCGGACCTGGCCCAGCTCGTGGGCGAGCTCCTGCTCAAGAGCGAGGACTTCGCCAGGCTGTGGGAGCGCTACGAAGTCACTGGCCGCAAGAACCCGTCCAAGACGTTCCGGCATCCCCAGGTCGGCACCGTCACCCTCTCCTTCCAAGGCATGGCCCTCGAGGGCAGTCCCGGACACCGCATGGCCGTCTACACCGCCCAGCCCGGCACCCCCGACCACGACGCCGTGCTCCTGCTCGACATGACCGCACACGGCTCGCCCGACTCCTCGCGCGAAGGCACTACGCGTCAGCAGAGCTGACCGGCCTCCTTCCGCCCCTCGCCACCGGCTGCGCACCGGGCTCGTCACCCACGTGCGGACTCCTTGGACGGCGCTCGCCTGCCGCGAGCCGTGACGCGGCCCTGCCGCCGCACCGGAACGGCACGCCCGCCTGCCCTCACCAGTGGTGCCACAGCACCACCTGCCCAGAAAGGACCTCTCGTGACAGGGTCGACCACGCCCTCCACGCCCGACCGTAGGATGACCCCGGCCCGCACGCTCATCTTCGCGATCGTCGCCGGCATGGCCGTCGGCAACCTCTACTGGGCCCAGCCCCTGATCGAGCTCATCGCCTCGTCCCTCGGCGTCTCGTCATCGAGCGCCGCCGCGCTGGTCACCGTCACCCAGGTCGGATACGCGCTCGGCATCTTCCTCATCGTGCCGCTCGGCGACGTCCTCAACCGGCGCCGCCTCATACCGCTCATCCTCGCCGTGTCCGCCGCGACACTCCTCAGCGCTGCGCTGGCGCCATCGTTCGGGGCGCTTCTCACGGCCCTCGGCGGGGTCGGACTGACCACCGTCGGCGCGCAGCTGCTGACCCCGCTGGCCAGTGAGCTGGCCGAGCCCGAGCGACGCGGCCGGGTGGTCGGTGCGGTCGCTTCCGGCTCCTTGATCGGCATCCTGCTCTCCCGCACGATCAGCGGCTTCGTCGCTGACCTGTTCGGCTGGCGGGCGATCTACGGGATGGCCGCTGCGGTGACCCTCGTTCTCGCCGCCGTGCTCCGCACCGTCATCCCGTCCCTCGAACCCCGCGAACCCGTTCCTTATCCGCGTCTTCTGGGCTCGGTGTTCACCGCGATGTCCCAGCATCGCGCGGTCGGTCCGACCCTGGCGATCTGCGCCGCGAGCTTCGCCGTGTTCTCCATGTTCTGGACGTCTCTGACCTACCTGCTGACCGCACCGCCGTTCTCGTTCTCCGTCAGCCGGATCGGCCTGCTCGGCCTGGCCGGCTTGGCCGGAGCCCTCGCCGCACGTCGCGCCGGCGCCCTGCACGACCGCGGCTGGTCCGTACCGGCCACCGGAATCGCCCTGACTCTGCTGGGCCTGTCCCTGACAGCCGCCTGGGCGGGCAGCGGTTCCATCGTGGCCCTGATCGTGGTCGTCATCGCGCTCGACATCGCCGCCCAGTCCATCGTCGTCCTCGGGCAGACCCGGCTGTTCGCGCTGCCCGGATCAGCGCGCAGCAGGCTCAATACGGCCTTCGTCGTCAGCAACTTCCTCGGCGGAGCGCTCGGATCGGCGGTCGCCGGTCCGCTGTGGACCGCGGGCGGCTGGGCCGCGGTCATGACCGCTTCCCTGGTCATCATGGTGGCCGGACTCACCGTGTGGGCCGTGGGACGCCGCCGACTCGCGGAGACCGACCCCGAGCCGGACAGTCCAGTCGGGGCATCGACCGCGGCCGGTTGACGTCCGCGCCCGCTGACGAGGAGGAGCACCATGAGCACGAAGATCGTCCAACGCGCCTTCGGCGGACCAGAGTCCCTCGAGCTCGTCGACGTGCCGGCGCCGACCGCGGCCGACCTGGGACCGGGCGACGTGCTCGTCGCCGTCGCCGCGGCCGGGGTCAACCCCATCGATGTCATGACCCGTGAGGGCGGCGGCATGGCCGCGGCCGGGATCATCGAGCTGCCGTTCACGCCCGGCTGGGACGTCGCTGGCACCGTCGCGGCGGTCGGCGCCGACGTGACGGGCCTCGAGCTCGGCCAGCGCGTCCTCGGGCTGGCGCGGTTCCCGCGCGAAGGCGGCGCGTACGCCGAGCACGCGGTCGTCCCCGCCGACGACCTCGTGCCGGCGCCGGAGAACCTCGCCGACGAGCAGGCCGGGGCGCTGCCGATGGCGGCGATGACCGCCTGGCAGGCCTTCGCCGACACGACCTCGGTCGGGCCGGGCCAGCGCGTGCACATCACCGGTGCCGGAGGAGGCGTCGGCCACCTCGCCGTCCAGATCGCCCACCGACTCGGCGGGCACGTCGTCGCCGTCGCCAGCGAGGGCAAGCACGACTGGCTGAAGAGCCTCGGCGCGGACGAGACGGTCGACTACCGCGACCCCGAGGCCATGGCAGTCCTGGTGGGCACCGCCGACGTCGCGCTCAGCCTCGCCGCCGGCTCCCGCGCGACGGCGCTGCGGGCGGTGCGCCCCGGTGGGACGCTCGTCGCCCTCGGCGGCGGGGCCGGCGACCTCGAGGCGGAGGCCGGGCAGGCCGGCGTCCGGTTCGCCGCGACCCACGTCCACACCCAGCGGGGGTGGCTCGAGAGCGTCGTCGACCTGGCCGCGAAGGGCGAGTTGGTGCCGACCGTTTCAGCAGCCTTCGCCCTCGCCGAAGCAGCCGACGCGCACCGCGCGGTCGAGTCGGGCCACAGCACCGGCAAGGTCGTCCTGCTCACCACGCCCCAGCACTGACCACGCACGAGTCGTCGTTGCCTCGCTGAGGTGTCGCGGTGACCGGCCTGACACGCGTCAGCGAGGTGGCCCTCGCCGCGCTCTGCTCTGCAAGCTGCGTGCGGACTCTTCCGGCGAGTACTCCAGCACGCGGACCGGCGTTCAGCACGCTGCGCGAACGACCTGATGGCCATCGGCGCCTGCGGTCGGTGGTCGTGAAGATCGTGGTGGGGGACGAACTCGCCGCAGCGGACGAGCGTCACCGCGACCGGGAAGTGGCGCGTCAAATGAGCGTTGCAGCGCAGGAACCGTCGCGCCCGGTTCAAGCACCGTGCAGCAAGACTGGGAACTCCCGCAAGTCGTTCTGGGTGAGCACGGGCTGGTTCCGCACCTGCTCCGCGGGCACAGCCGCGCGCATCAAGGGGAATCGTGCGAACAGCGCGGGAAGCGCGATACCGGCCTCCATTCGGGACAGTCCTGCTCCTCCGGGGCAGATGTGCGGCCCGTGGCCGAAGGTCATGTGCCTGGCCGTTCCGGTGCGGTCGATGCGGAACTCGTCCGCGTCCGGTCCGTGATGTCCGTCGTCCCGGCCGATCGCCCGGTAGGACATCACGACACCATCGCCTTCGCGGATCACCTCGCCGCCCACTTCGATGTCCGCGGTGGCGAATCGCATCAGCAGGTGCGAGATCGGCGTGTCCCAGCGCAGGGTCTCCTCGATGGCCGCATCCCAGCCGACGTCGCCCGCCAGCACCAGGCGCAACTGATCGGGGTGGGCGAGCAGTGCCCGCACCGCGTTGAGGATCAAGCTGATCGTGGTCTCGTGCCCCGCGGCCACCATCGCTTTGAGGTTGCCGAGAACTTCCTGTTCGGTGAGCGGTTCGCCGCCCTCCTCCGTCACGATCAGCGCGCTGGTGAGGTCACCGGACGGCTCGGCGGCGCGCGCCCGGACCAGCTCGAGGAAGATGTCGTCGAGTTCGGCGATGACCGCCAGCCGTTCCTCCTGCGGCGTCAGCATCGAGAAGAACGCCTTGTAGAGCGCGTGCAGCCGGGGGCGTAGCTCTGCGGGTACCCCCATCAGTGCGCTGATCACCGCCATCGGTAGTGGCTGCGCGAACAGCTCTTTGATGTCGACCGGTTCGTGCGAGTCGCGGGCGGAGAGCTCGTCGAGCAGTTCGCCGACGACGTTAGTGATCAACGGCCGGATGTTCTCCAGACGCCGCGGTGTGACCGCCTGCGCGGTTTTCGCGCGGAGTCGCCGGTGTTCGTCCCCGTCCACTGTGAACATCGAGCGACCGGCGTCGATCATGCCGATCAGCGGCCAGGCGCGGGTGACCGCACCGGTGCGCCACAGCCTCCACCGCCCGATGTCCTTGACCAGCCGCGAGTCGGTGAGCAGCCGCTTGGCTTCGGCATGCCGGACGACCGACCACGCGGGCACACCGAGCAGCTCGACTCGCACGAGCGGGCCTGCCGCGCGCAACCTACGCGTCTCGGCGTCGAGATCGCGCACCAACGGATCGATCACGATCGGATCGGTACTGCTCGTCGGTTCATCGAACGGGTCTGACGCGGAAGATCTCATGGCTCCCCCTCGGGCACCGGACCCGCGCGGAAGCCGAATCCGTGGCCATACGACCGCGTTCACCGTAGCGCCGGACGCATCTGCGCGAGTGCGTTTCGCGGTATTCGGCAGCAGTTCGGACGCCTCCGGGGCGAGGTGGGATCAAAGGATGGTCGCACAACGCTACTGGGGAGAGCGGTCGATCTCTTCCTCGTCGAGCATGAGCCACTTGAAGAACTGGTGCAGGCATTTGTGCTTGTTCACCGCGGTCGAGGCCGAGCGGGTTTCGATGATCCCGGCTTGGAAGGCTTCGATGTCGGCCGTGGTGTTCTCGGCGGGGCATCGGCGGCGTCGTCGGCGTCGGGGGAGTGCTCGGCGACGTAGCGGGCGAGCTGGGTGGCGGCCGGCAGGTAGTTGTGGCGGGTGGTCTCCGGGTGGTTGCCGGAGCGCGGTGCGCGGTCCCAGTCGCCGCGCTCACGCTCCGCGGTAGGGCTCGTGCGGGTGCGAGCCCGGGTGCGGGTGGAAGCGGGCGATCTCCGGTGGGTGCACGACGAACGGGCGCATCATGCCTTCGTCCTCGTGGTCGAGGATGTGGCAGTGGTACATGAACTGGCCGGTGGACGCACCGAACCGCGCCAGCACGCTGACCCACTCCCCACCGCCGACGACGGTGGTGTCCTTGCGCCCGCGCTCGAAGTCCTCCAGCGGGACGTCGGTGAACCCGTCGGCCGGGGAGCGGGTTCCGCCGAGCGCCACGTCGAAGTCGGCGGTGAAGCGGCGGCGCGCCTGGATCCGGAACTGCACCAGGTGGACGTGCATCGGGTGCGGCGGCCCGCCGAAGCTGATGAAGTTCCACTCGACGACGGCGTCGTGCGCGATGAAGACGCTGACCGTGTCGTCGAACAGCGACGCGACCTGCCGGAAGGTGCGGGTTCGCCCGGTCCGCGGATCGGTCACCTGCACCACTCCCGCGGCGGGCAGCGGTGGCACCTCGTGCGCGGCGAGCTCGCGCAGTTCCCACAGCTGCGGGTGCGCCTCGCCGCCGGTGCCGGGCGGCACGAGCCCGACCCACACCTGGTCGTGCTCGCCGGGCAGGTGTGCGATGCGCTCCGGTCCCGCGGAGAGCACGTCGGGCAGCCGCGAGGTGTCCTGCGCCCGCCCGCCGCGCACCCGGAACTGCATGACGTCGGGTTCGAGCGCGGCGTCGGCGGCGGTGTTGGTCAGCCGCAACGGCCCCCGCACCCGCCCGAAGTCCACGACGAGGTCGGCGCGTTCGGCGGGAGCCAGCACGAGCCCGTCCGCGGGCAGCGGGACCGGCCGGGGCAGCAGCCCGCCGTCGGTGCCGATCTGGCGCACCACGGCGTTCTCCGACGCGCCGTCGGCGTCGATCAGGTTCAGCCGGTAGAACCGGGCGTTCGAGGTGTTGACCACGCGGAACCGGTAGGCGGCCGCGTCGACCTCCAGGTGCGGCCAGATCATCCCGTTCACCAGGGTGAACGGGCCGGTGAACGGGATCATCGCGGTACCGATCGCAGGCACCTTGAACAACAGCCGCCCGGTGAGCTCGCCCGCGGCGTCGGTGTCCAGGTTCCGGTCGCAGATCAGCAGCGGGACCTCCCGCTCCCCGTCCGGCAGCCCCAGCGCCCGCTCCCGGTCGTCGCGGAGGAGGTACGCGCCGAACAGTCCGGCGTGACGTTCCAGCGCGTGACGGCCATCGCGTGGTCGTGGTACCAGAGCGCCGCGGCGGCCTGCCGGTTCGGGTGTTCGGTGAGCTGGGAGTGCCCGCGCAGCACGGCGTTGTGCGCCCACCCGTCGCTGCCCGCGTTCGCGTCGGCGCCGTGCAGGTGCGTCACCAGCCAGGCGGGCAGTTCGGCGACGCCGTCGACGAACGCGGCGCCGTCCGCGGGACTGCCGTCCGGATTCCGCGGGTAGCCGGGCCGGTTCGCGGGCAGTTCCTCCGGCGGGGTGCCCGCTGGTGGCTGCGGCACCCGCACGGCGGTGAGCGGCATCGTCCCGGTGATCTCGTTGGTCCACGCCACGCGCAGCATCCGGTCCCGCCGCACCTCGATCGTCGGGCCGGGGAAGTGCCCGTCGTAGGTCCACAGCACCGTTTCCGGCAGTTCGCCGTGCAACCGGGCGCGGGCGGTGATCGCCCGGATCGTCAGGTCCGCGTCGCAGCCGTGCGCGGTCGGCCGCAGCACCGGGGGAACCGGCAGCGGGTCCAGGAACTTCGTCAGCCCGAACGTCGGGCCGCGGAATTCGGCCACCGACGGCCGCGTCGAGATCTCCACCATGGTTCCCCCTGGTCCAGTGCGGGAACCGCGGCGCCTCCCCGAGATCCCCGTTCCCGCGCGGCTGATCGCGAATTCCGCGCTCCCCTGGAACGGCGATCCCACGCCGCGGCCCGCGGGCGGCCCCGGAAACCGCCCGCAGGTGCTCAGTGGACCGGAGGATTCCGTTGGCGCACAAGGCATCGGGACCGATGATCACCCGCTAGCGGCAAGGTGATCACTCGAACGGGAGCCGCCAGCCCGAATCCTCCGCCGCGCCACGGGTTCCGGCCGGGACGATCTCCGGGATCTCGGTCCCGTCACGGCATCAGCCGGGACAACCGCCGGTACGAGTCGAGCAGCGCCTCCTCGTCGTAGCCGCTGGTCGTGATCAGCAGCTCGTCCGCCCCCACGTCGTCCAGCGCGGACTGCAACTGGTCGGCGACCTCCGCCTCGGTGCCGTGCACGTGACCGCGCATCGCCCGTTCGAACTGCTCGGCCTCCCGCCGGTCCAAGTCCCGGGCCAGCACGTCCTCCGCGGGCTCCAGCGGCGGGAAGACGCCGTGCACGCGGGAGCTCGCCGTCGCCCACGCCTCCGGCACCAGCAACCGCCGCGCCCGCTCGGTCGTGGCGGCGACCGCGACGGAACGGGACAGCACCACGTGCGGGCGCCGCGACCACGGTGACGGCCGGAAGCGCTCGCGGTAGCCGCGGACCGCGCGCCGCAGCGCCTCGTCGCCGCGCACCGCCGCGATCACCAGCGGCAACCCGGCGGCGGCCGCGTGCTCGGCGCCCGCGCCGGTGGCCAGCACGAACACCGGCAGGCGCAGCCCGGTCGCGGGCATCGCGCGCACCGCCGCCTCCGGGCCGCCGGTGAAGTGGCCGAGCAGTTCGTCGAGCTGCTCGGCGAACCGGTCCGCGGACTCGCGGCCGTGGCCGAGGGCTTCGCGGACCGCGGCGGTGAACCCGACCGAGCGCCCCACGCCGAGGTCGATGCGCCCCGGGTGCAGCGACTCGAGCACGCCGAACTGCTCGGCGACGACCAGCGGCCGGTGGTTCGGCAACATCACCCCACCGGTGCCCACCCGGATGTGCGAGGTCGCCGCGGCCACTGCCGCGGCGAGCACCGCGGGCGCGGAACCGGCCACGCCGGGCACCCCGTGGTGCTCGGCCACCCAGAACCGGTGGTAGCCCAGCCGCTCGGCCTCGGTCGCGAACCGGACGGTGCGGCGCAGGGATTCCGCCGGGCTCCGTCCGCGGAGCACGAGCGAGCGGTCCAGCACGGAGAAGCGCAGCGGGGTCGTCACACCACTCCCAACACTGCCGCGCACGAGCTCGATTCCGCACCGGACCGGTCCCGTGGCCGATCCCACGTCCACCGAATGGGACTCGCTTCCCGCTAGTTGGGCAGCGAGGGTTACCCTGCGTGTGCTCACTTCTGGTCTGAACGTGTGAACAGGGAGGTTCCGGACCATGGCGGTCGGCCACGTTCCCGGTGACGTCGCGGATGGCACCGCGCCGCGCAATTCCACTCGCCAAGTCGTGGTGGCCAGCCTCGTCGGGACCTCGATCGAGTTCTACGACTTCTACGTCTACGCCACCGCCGCCGTGCTGGTGTTCCCCAAGCTGTTCTTCCCCGCGGGCGACCCCACCGCGGCGACGCTGCAGTCGCTGGCCACCTTCGCCATCGCCTTCATCGCCCGCCCGGTCGGCTCCGCGCTGTTCGGGCACTTCGGCGACCGCATCGGCCGCAAGTCCACGCTCGTCGCCTCGCTGCTGACGATGGGCGTCTCGACCGTCGTCATCGGGCTGCTGCCCGGCTACGCCTCCATCGGCGTCGCCGCCCCGCTGCTGCTGGCGCTGTGCCGGTTCGGCCAGGGCCTCGGCCTCGGCGGCGAGTGGGGTGGCGCGGCGCTGCTGGCCACCGAGAACGCTCCCGCGCGCAAGCGGGCCTTCTTCGGGACCTTCCCACAGCTGGGCGCCCCCATCGGCTTCTTCGTCGCGAACGGCCTGTTCCTGCTGCTGTCCGAGACGATGGACGACGCCACGTTCCTCGCCTGGGGCTGGCGGGTGCCGTTCCTGGCCTCCGCGATCCTCGTCGTCGTCGGGCTGTGGGTGCGGCTGAGCCTGCACGAGACGCCCGCGTTCGCGAAGGTCGTCGAATCCGGTGCGCGCGCCAAGGTGCCGTTCGTGCAGGTGTTCCGCACCGGGCTGAAGGGCCTGGTGCTGGGCACGTTCATCATGCTGGCGACCTACGTGCTGTTCTACCTGATGACCGTGTTCACCCTGTCCTACGGGACTTCGGAGGCCGGGCTCGGCTACAGCCGTTCCGAGTTCCTGGTGTTCCTGCTGATCGGCGTCGTGTTCTTCGGACTGACGGTGCCGGTGGCCGGTCTGCTGGCCGACAAGTTCGGCCGCCGCCCCACGCTGCTGATCATCACCGCCGCGATCATCGCGTTCGGACTGCTGATGGGCCCGTGGTTCGGCGCGGGTTCGCTGCCCGCGGTGCTGAGCTTCCTCGTCGTCGGGCTCGGGTTGATGGGCCTGACGTTCGGCCCGATGGGCGCGGTGCTGCCCGAGCTGTTCCCGACCGCGGTGCGGTACACGGGGGCGTCGGTGTCCTACAACCTGGCGAGCCTGCTCGGCGCGTCCGTGGCGCCGTACATCGCGACGTGGCTGGCCGGCTCCTACGGCGTCGGCTGGGTCGGGGTGTACCTGGCGGCGATGGGTGCGCTGACGTTCATCGCGCTGCTGCTGAGCCGGGAGACGCGGGACGCCGCGCTGGACTGACCGAGCTCGTCGTGGGGGCCCCTCCGCACCGGAGGGGCCGTCGGTCGTTCAGCCGATTTCCGCCGCACCGATCCGGCTTTCCGGCCGAGGCGTCCCGGCCCCAAGTCCGATCCAGCACCCACCACCACCGCCCTAGCCTCGAACCCGGCCGGCCGATCTCCGGCGGCACGAGGATTCGAGGTGAGCGCAGTGACCCACGTGGACGTTCCCGCCCAGGACGGCGGCATCCGCCTGTCGGACGCCGACCGGGCGGAGGGCATGCGGCTGCTCAACGAGCAGGTCGCGGCGGGATGCCTCACGTCCGAGGAGTTCGCCGATTGCGCCATCCAGCTGGAACAGGCCCGCACCCGCGCCGAACTGCTCGCGCCGTTCCGCGACCTCCCGCAGCCGCACCCCCGCTTCGACGACACCGTCCCGGCGGAGCGCCCCACGGCGGTCCCCGCGGCCGAGCCGGCCCGCCCGGCCCCGCACCTGCGCTACCTGATCACCGCCGTCGTGGCCCCCTGCGCGATCGTCGGCACGCTCACGGGACTGGAGTCGGCCGCGTCCGAACCGTCGCGGCTGCTGCAGGCCTCGCTCGTCGTGGCCGGGCTGTACCTCGTGCAGCTCGTCGCCGGGTACCTCTCGGCGCGCTGACCCGATCAGTCCAGGCCGAGCGCGCGCAGCAGCCGGGGCACGAACTCGGCCTGCGCCGCCACCAACTTCCGCTGCGCCGCGTCCGGGTCGAACCACTCCGCCCGGTCGACCTCCGGGAAGGTCGTGGTCCGACCGGAACGCGGCGGCCACGGCAGCTCGACCTCGTTGCTGCGCAGCTCCGCCACGTCGAAGTCACCGGCCGCGGCCCACGCGGTCACGACCTTGCCGCCCTTCTGCCGGACCTCCCCGAGCTCCACCAGCGCGCTGGTGTCCGGCCGGAACCCGGTCTCCTCCTCGAACTCCCGCAGCGCGGCCGCCAGCGGTTCCTCGCCGGAGTCGTACTCGCCCTTGGGCAGCGACCAGGCGCCTGAGTCCTTGTTCCGCCAGAACGGGCCGCCCGGGTGCACCAGCAGCACCTCCGGGGAACCCGCCCGCATCCGGTGCAGCAGGATGCCCGCGCTGCGCTTCGCCATCCGGCGACCGTACCGCCGAGCGCGCACGCTGGGGACGTGGAGCGGGTGGTGCTGCACGTGGACCTCGACCAGTTCATCGTCGCCGTGGAACTGCTGCGGCGCCCCGAACTGCGCGGCCGGCCCGTCCTCGTCGGCGGTACCGGAGACCCCACCCGCCGCGGCGTCGTCGCCGGATCCTCCTACGAAGCACGGGAATCGGGCGTCCGATCCGGCACCCCGCTGCGCACCGCCGCGAAGCGCTGCCCCGGCGCGGTGTTCCTGCCGCTGGACGCCGACGCCTACCGCGCGGCGCCCGAGACCTACTACGCGGCGCTGCGCGAACGCTCCGACACCGTGGAGGAAGCGGGCTGGGACGAGGCGTACCTGCTGCTCGACACCGACGACGCGACCCGCACCGCCGCCGAACTGCGCGCCCACGTGCACGCGCGCACCGGTCTGAGCTGCTCGGTGGGCATCGGCGACAACAAGCTCCGCGCCAAGACCGCTTCCGGCTTCGCCAAACCCGCGACCGGAACCGGCGTGTTCCGCCTCGACCGGTCCAACTGGGCGCACGTCATGGACGGTCTGCCCGTCGACGCGCTGCGCGGCATCGGCCGCCGCACCGCCGCGAAGCTCGGCACCCACGGCCTGCGCACCGTCGGCGAGCTCGCCGCCGCCGACCCGTCCGCGCTCGCCGAGACCTTCGGCCCCCGCAACGGACCCTGGCTCGTCGCCGTCGCCCGCGGCTACGACCCCACCCCGGTCGACCCGGCGCCGTACCGTCCCCGCTCCTACGGTCGCGAGATCACCTTCCAGGAGGACGTCACCGACCCGGAACGGCTGCGCGCCGAACTCACCCGCCTCGCCGCTCTGGTCGCCGCCGACCTCGCCGAGCACGACCTGCTCGCCGGACGCGTCGTCGTCAAGGTCCGCGACTCCCGCTTCCGCACCCGCAGCCACGCGCACCGCCTCGCCGGCCCCACCCGTTCCGCGGAAGCCCTCGCCGCTGCCTCCCGCGAAGCACTCACCGCGCTTCCCCGCGATCGCCCCACCCGCCTCATCGGCACCCGAGCAGAGCTCCTGACCAGCGCAGATCCGGTAAAGGAGGGGGGATGAAGATCCTCTGCGTACGGTGCGCTAAGCTTTCCATACACCGCAAGACAGCGGGTGTGGCCGGGACGTGGCGCAGCTTGGTAGCGCACTTGACTGGGGGTCAAGGGGTCGTGGGTTCGAATCCCGCCGTCCCGACGGTCTAAATAGCAGGTCAGGGGGGGGGGCCCCCCCGGGAAGCCGCCGCCCGCCCACGAGCAGGGGGGTGGTGGGTGAGGGGAAAACAACCGCGCGAGTGACGAGAACCGAACCCCCACAC